>DATKCI010000201.1:0-20840 GCA_035513255.1 Piscinibacter sp.
GGCTTCGGTCGTCTGTTCGTACATCGCCAGGGTCGGTGCGATGTCCAGCAGCACGAGGCGGCGCACCGCGTCGCCATGGTCGGCCGCCAGGCGGTGCGCGACACGCGCGCCGCGATCGTGCGCGAGTACGCTGAAGCGGCGATGGCCCAGCGCTTCCATCACCCGCAGCACGTCGCGCGCCATCGTGCGCTTGCTGTAGTTCGCATGGTCGGCATCGCCGGCCGGCTTGGACGAGTCGCCGTAGCCGCGAAGGTCCGGCAGCACCAGCGTGAACCGCTCGGCCAGCGCCGGCGCGACCTTGTGCCAGATCGCATGGGTTTGCGGGTAGCCGTGCAGCAGCAAAAGCGGGGGGCCGTTGCCCCCGCTGACGGTGTGGATCTGGACGCCGTCGTCGGTGGTGACATCGCGGCTTTGGAAACCGGGAAGGAGGGCGGGGTCGCTCATGTCGGTGCGCTCGCGTCGGGATGGAGCCGCATGCTAACCATGAAGGCGACGCCGTGTGATGAGCCACGCGGCGTACAGCGCCACGTTGACCGCCACGACGAAGAGACCGAGCACCAACTGCACCTCGCGCGTCAGCGCCTCCGGGTAGATCAGCGGCAACAGGTAGTGCTCGACGAAGCCGCCGCGGTAGCCCCCGTCGCCGGCCAACGCGCGCAGGCGGTTCTCCAGCGGCGTCAACGGGCAGATCATGCCGGCGAACTCGGCGTACGCGCCCCACAGCACCGCCGGAACGTGCAGCACGACGAGGCGGGGCCAGCGCCACAGCAGCGCCGCACCGCCGATCACGAAGGCGATGAACGCCAGGTGCAGCAGCACCACGGCGTCGGCGGCGAGCGCGTTTATCACCCGTGCATGGTCGCGAAAGCCGGGCGATCGCGCAAGTGATGAGAACAAGAACGGTTCGCATTACACTGTCGAGCCCCGCCCACGCCCGAGTCCTCCATGAAATCGATTCTCATCACCCTGGCTTTGCTGATTCCCGCCGGTGCGAGTGCGCAGGCGAGCGCACCGGCATCGGCCGCACCGGCCGCCGTGTCGACCGCGGCCGTGCTGTCTCACCACAGTCGTCTCGTGCACGCCAACTACGCCGACACGCTGCAGGCGGCGAAGACGATGCAGGCGGCCGTGAACGCGTTCGTGGCGCAGCCCTCCGCTGAGGGCCTGCGTGCGGCGCGCAAGGCGTGGCTTGCGGCGCGCGACATCTACGGCCAGACCGAGGCGTTCCGTTTCTACGGCGGCCCGATCGACGACGCGAACGGTCCCGAAGGCCGGATCAACGCCTGGCCGATGGACGAGTCCTTCGTCGACGGGGTGAAGGGCAAGCCGTCGGCCGGACTGATCAACGACCGCAAGGTCCCGGTCACGAAGAAGTCGCTCGCGCGGCACAACGAACGCGGCGGCGAAGAGAACGTCGCCACCGGCTGGCATGCGATCGAGTTCCTGCTGTGGGGACAGGACTTCAACGACGACGGGCCGGGCGAGCGCAGCGTTGACGACTTCATCGACGGCAAGGCGGCAAACGCCGACCGCCGCCGGCAGTACCTTCGGGTCGTGACCGAGCTGCTGATCGACGACCTCGGCTCGCTCGTCACTGCGTGGGCGCCTGACGCAGCGAAAAACTATCGCGCCCGCTTCGAGCGCGGCGGCATCGAATCTCTGCGGCGCGTCTTCGTCGGCCTCGGTTCCTTGTCGCGCGGCGAACTGGCCGGCGAGCGCCTGGAAGTCGCGCTCGCGAGCCAGGACCAGGAGGATGAGCACTCGTGCTTCTCCGACAACACGCACCGAGACGTCGTGGCCAATGCGCTGGGCATCGAGAACGTCTGGCTCGGCCGTTACGTTCGGCCCGACGGCAGCCGCCTGCAGGGGCCATCGTTGCGCGACCTCGTCGCGGCGAAGGACGCGGCGCTGGCCGAACGCACGACGGCGCAGATCGCCGCTTCGGTGGCCGCCGCGAATGCCATCCAGGCGCCGTTCGACCGCGAGGTCATCGGCACCGACGAGGCGCCCGGCCGCAAGCGCGTGCACGCAACGATCGCGAGCCTCGTGAGCCAAAGCCAGGAGCTGGTTGGCGCCGCCCATGCGCTGGGCATCACGCGACTGACCTTGGTGCAGCCGGAGTGAAGGCGGCACTTCGCACGTCGGCGTTGCTGCTGAGCGCGGCCGGCGCGGCCGCGGCGCTGCATGCCGAAATCACGACCGACGCGCTCGGCGAGCTGCCCGGCGGCGCGACGACGGTGCATGTCGACGGCCGCAACGCGTTCTCGCTGCCGGCAGCGAACCTGTCCGAGGCCGAACGTTCGCGCTTCGTGATCGGCAACTCCTTTTTTCGCCGCAACTGGGTCGAGGCGCCGGCCTCCACACGTGCGCGCGACGGGCTGGGGCCGCACTTCATCGCCCGATCGTGCGGCGGCTGCCATGTGCAGGACGGCCGCGGTGCGCCGCCGGACTTTCGACGCGGGCTGCACGAGCCGCCGGTCGCGCTGCTGATGCGGCTGTCGGTGCCGGGCACGGTGGAACACGGCGAGCCGAAGCCGGAGCCGGTCTACGGCGGACAGCTGAACAATGCGGCGGTCCAGGGCGTGCGCCCGGAAGGCCAGGTCGTCATCCGTCATGAACCGGTACACGGCCGGTTCGCCGACGGCACGCCATACCGCCTCGAGAAGCCGGTCTATGCGATCTCGGCGCTGGGCTACGGGCCGATGGCGCCAGACACGATGGTCAGCCCGCGCATCGCGCCGCAACTGATCGGCGTCGGTCTGCTCGAGGCGATTCCGGCGGCCGAGATCGAACGCAACGCGCGCGAACAGCAGGCCGCCGGCGGGGCGATCCGCGGCATGCCCAACCGGGTGTGGGACGCATTCGCCGAACGCGAAATGATCGGCCGCTTCGGCTGGAAGGCCAACGTGGCGTCGATCGCGCACCAGACGGCCGGCGCGTTCCTCGGCGACATGGGGATCACCTCGTCGCGGTTCCCGCACGAAGCCTGCACGCAAGCGCAGGCCGACTGCCGTTCCGCACCGCGCGGCGCGAAGGGGCAGGCGCCGGAAATCGACGATGCGACCTTCGACCACGTCGTGTTCTACCAGGCCACGCTCGCACCGCCGGCACGCCGTCAGCCGCGCGACGCCCAGGTGATCAAGGGACAGCGGCTGTTCACGCAGGCGCAGTGCGCGGCATGTCACCGGCCGAGCTACGTCACCGCCGAGGGGCCGTTCCCGCGTCTGACGAGTTCCGCGCTCGTGGGGCAGACGATCTGGCCCTACACCGATTTGCTGCTGCACGACATGGGCGACGACCTGGCCGATCACCGGCCGGACTTCCTCGCCAACGGCCGGCAGTGGAAAACGCCGCCGCTGTGGGGCATTGGCCGCATCAAGGAGGTGAACGGCCACGACCGCCTGCTGCACGACGGGCGTGCCCGCGGCGTGCTCGAAGCTGTGCTGTGGCATGGCGGCGAAGCGCAGGCCGCGAAAGACCGCGTGCTGCGCATGAGCCGCGACGAACGCGACGCGCTGGCGCGCTTCGTGGAGTCGCTGTGATGCGGCGGCGCGTCTTTCTGATGGCCGCCTCGGCCGCCAGCGCCGCTTGGGGCCAGGCCGACTGGCGGCGCGTGCCGGTGCCGCTGGTCTCGCCGGACGGCTATTTGAGTGCACTCTATCGGCGCTGGTACGCGCCGCAGGCCGCCGCGTTCGACGTCGGCGCGCGCACGCTCGCGGCGACGCTGACGTCCCATTGCGCGTACGGCGCCTTGGCCGACGCACGCGATGCCTCGATCGACGCGATGACGGCCTGGGAGCGCCTCGGCGCCGTGGCGGTCGGGCCGCTGATCGAGCGCCGCACGGCGCGCCGGATCGACTTCACGCCGACCCGGCCGGCCTCGGTGCTGCGCGCCGCGCAGGACACGCCGCAGGACATGGCGCGGGTCGGCGGGCCGGCCAAGGGTTTGGGGGCGCTCGAATGGCTGCTGTGGAAAGAGCCCGTGACGCCCGGTTCGGCGACGTGCCGCTATGCCGTTCGGGTCGCCGACGACATCGCGGCCGAGGCCACCGCGCTGGCGGCGGCCTTCGCCGAGCCGCGCGAGTGGCCGGCCGACACACAGGCGGTCGCCTTCGGCGGCGTCGTGAACCAGTTCGTCGGCGGCATCGAGGCGCTGCGCTGGGGCCAGATCGAGAAGCCGCTGAAGGAAGGGCGGGGCCGTTTTCCTCGCGCGCTGTCGGGCGCCACGGCCGCGGCATGGCAAGCGCGCTGGCAGGCGCTGCGGGTGCTCGCCGTCGATGGGCCGGATGCGCACAATGCGCCGGTGTCGATCGAGGCCTACTTGCGCGGACGGGGCCTGAACCCGTTGGCCGACACGCTGCGCGCCGCTGTGGACCGGTGCGACGCGGCGCTGCGCGGCGCGTCACCGGCACGTTCGGAAGAACTGCAATCAGCGGCGCGCGCGCTGGACAAGCTGAAACGGCTGGTCGAATTCGAGGTCGCCCCGGCGCTGAAGGTGAGCATCGGATTCACCGACTCCGACGGAGACTAGGATGCGGCGCCGCGATGCTGCGCTGGCCTTGCTGGCGCTGCCGTTGGCCGCACACGGGTCGATGCCGGTGCCACCCCTGGCGGCCGCCTGGGACACGCCGCACGGCTCGCGGCTCGGCGTGTTGGCGGACGGGACAGCCGGCTGGCAGGTCGCCGCGGACATCGAGGTCCCCACACGCGCCCACGGCGTGATCGTCGAACCGGAAGGATCGCTGCTGAGCGTGGCGAGACGCCCCGGCGACTGGATGCTGCGATGGCATCGCTCGGGGCAGGAACTGGCCTGGGCCTGGAACGATCCCGGCCGTTGCTTCAACGGCCACGCGCGGCGGCTCGGTGCGCTGTTGTTGACGACGGAAACCGATCTGGACAGCGGCGGCGGTTGCGTCGTCGTTCGTGATGCGCGCAGCCTGGCCGTTCAGGCCGTCTGGCCGAGCCACGGCATCGACCCGCACGACTTGTGCATGGACGCCGAGGGCACGCTGTGGGTCGCCAATGGCGGCATCGATACGCGCCCGGAAACCGGCAGGATCGCGGTCGACGTGGACCGGATGGATTCGTCGCTGGTGCGGCTCGACGCTCGCACCGGCCGGCGGCTGGGCCAGTGGCGCCTGGACGATCCGCGACTTTCCTTGCGCCACCTGGCGCTGCATGGCGGTGACCTCGGAATCGCGCTGCAGGCGCACCACGACGATCCCGCGCAGCGCGCGAACGCACCGGTGCTCGCGCGTTTCGATGGCCGCCGCCTGCACGTCTGCGACGCGCCGCAGCCACTGGCCGGCTATGGCGGCGACATCGTCGCGACCGCCGCCGGCTATGTCGTCAGCGCGCCGCGCGCCGGCGGCCTGGCGACCTTCGACACCGGCGGGCACTGGCGCCGGCATGTCCCGTTGCACCAGGCTTGCGCGCTGGCGCTGCATCGGGCCGATGTGTTCGCCGCGGGCAGCGCCGCGTTGCTCGCGCTCCATGCCGGCCGGCCCGTGTCGCGGCCCGGTCCGCCGGTGCGGCTCGACAACCACTGGCAGGCGCTGGGCTGAACGGCTGGCACCGGTCGCGAACGAGAAAAGAAACCACTCGCGCTCAGACCGCCACGGTGGGGAGATGGCGGCGGCCGCGCTCCGGGAACATCGCACAATGGCGGACCACAACAACGACGCAGGAGCGCGACATGAAAGGCGACCCCAAGGTCCTGGACCACCTGAACGTTCAGCTCAAGAACGAACTGACCGCGATCAACCAGTATTTCCTGCACTGCAGGATGCTGAAGAACTGGGGCCTGTCCCGGATGGCGAAGCACGAGTACGAGGAATCAATCGAGGAGATGAAACACGCCGACCGGCTGATCGAGCGCATCCTCATGCTCGACGGACTGCCCAACCTGCAGGACCTCGGCAAGCTCCTGATTGGCGAGTCGGCCGTGGAGATCCTGGACTGCGACCTGAAGGTCGAGCTCGGCTCTCAGGCGGATCTGAAAGAGGCGATCGCCCATTGCGAGAGCGTGCGCGACTACGTGTCGCGCGAACTGCTGCAGGACATCCTCGAAGACACCGAGGAGCACATCGACTACCTGCAGACGCAGATCGAGCTGGTCGGCAAGGTTGGCGAGCAGAACTGGCTGCAGTCGCAGATGGGCGAGCCGTCCTGACCGCGTGCTGACCGATGTCCGGGAAATAGTTGACTTCGCCTTGAGGAATCGCAAGCGAATCAGGTTGAGAATCGTTCTCGTTTGATGTAGAGTGCGAGGCATCCGCTCAGGGAACGCCTCGCACCATGATCGTCTGCCTTTGCCACCGGATCTCCGACCGAGACATCGCCCGCGCGGTCCGCGAAGGCGTGACCTCGTTCGATGTGCTGCAGGACGACACCCGCGTGGCCTCTTCCTGCGGCTGCTGCCACGACTGCGCACGCGAGGTATTCGATTCGGCGTGTGCGCAGCACCACGGCTGCGGCCGGTCGCAGACGGCCCCGATCGCGATTCACGTGCACGCCCACGCCTGAGCGGCCGCGTCGCTTCAACTAACCCTCGAGCCCATCGAGGATCGGGCACTCCGGCCGGTGGTCGCCGTGGCAGCAGTCGGCCAGATGCTGCAGTGTGTGCCTCATCTGTTCCATGTCGGCCATCCGGCGGTCGAGTTCGGCGATGTGGGCGAGGGCGATGCGCTTGACGTTGAAGCTGGCGCGCCGGCGGTCCTGCCACAGCTTCACCAGTTCGGCGATCTCCGCCATGCTGAAGCCGAGCCCGCGCGCCCGGCGGATGAAGCGCAAGGTGTGCACTTCGCTGTTGCCGTACCGGCGGTAGCCCGAATCGGTGCGTTTCACCGGCGGCAACAGGCCCAGCGACTCGTAATGCCGCACCATCTTGGCCGAGACGCCGGAACGTGCAGCGGCCTCGCCGATGTTGAATTGGGCGCCCGACGGCGCAATCGCGCTCATGCTTCTTCTCCTTTCCAGCGCCTCAAGGTCAGCGCGTTGGTGACCACGCTGACGCTGCTCATCGCCATCGCGGCAGCGGCAACCACGGGGCTGAGCAGGCCGAAGGCGGCCAGCGGGATGCCCACGACGTTGTAGACAAAGGCCCAGAACAGGTTCTGCCGGATCTTCGCGTAGGTGCGGCGCGAGATGTCGATCGCATCGGCCACCAGCGCCGGGTTGCCGCGCATCAGCGTGATGCCTGCCGTGTGCATGGCCACGTCGGTGCCGGTGGACATCGCGATGCCCACATCGGCCGTTGCGAGCGCCGGCGCATCGTTGATGCCGTCGCCGACCATCGCGACACGCTGGCCGCCAGCTTTCAATGCAGAAACGATCGTCGCCTTCTGGTCCGGCAGCACCTCGGCGCGCACGTCGTCGATGCCGAGTCGGCGCCCCACCGCGTCGGCGCTGCCGCGGTTGTCGCCGGAGATCAGCACCGTGCCCACGCCCTGGTCGTGCAGTCGCTGCACCGCCTGCGCGGCCTGCGGCTTCAGTGCGTCGCCGAACGCCAGCAGCCCGAGCAGCCGCGTCGCGTCGCCGGTCACGTCCGCGACCCAGGAGATCGTGCGGCCTTCGGTCTGCAGCATGTCGGCACGCGGCTTCAGGCGGCCGAGGTCGAGCTTCAGTTCTTCCATCAGGCGGGTGCTGCCCAGGCGCAAGTCGCGCTCGCCGACGGTGGCGGCCACGCCGCGCCCCGGGAGTGCCCGCACACCGGTCGCCGCCGGGGTGTTGACGCCATCGTGCCGGGCCGCCTCCACCACTGCGCGAGCGAGCGGATGTTCGCTTTGCGCCTGGATCGCAGCACTCAGGGCCAGCAAGGCCGTGGCATCGCCGTCCACAGCTTCGCATGCGACCAGTGCCGGCTTGCCCTCGGTCAGCGTTCCGGTCTTGTCGAAGGCGACGATGGTCACGCCGTGCGCCACTTCCAGCGCCTCGGCGTCCTTGATCAGGATCCCGTGCCGGGCGGCGACGCCGGTGCCAGCCATGATCGCGGTCGGCGTCGCCAACCCGAGCGCACAGGGGCAGGCGATGACGAGCACGGCGACGGCATGGAGGATCGCCGCGTCCCACGCGCCGGTGGTCATTCCCCAGCCGAGCAGCGTGATCGCGGCGATCACGATGACCACCGGCACGAAGAACGCGCTGACCCGGTCCACCAGCCGCTGGATCGGCGCCTTCGCAGCCTGCGCCGACTCGACGAGGCGCACGATGCGCGCGAGCGTCGATTCGGCGCCGACGGCGGTCGTGCGCACGAGCAGCAGGCCGTCGGCATTCACCGAGCCGCCGGTCACCGCGTCGCCTTCGTGCTTGGCCACCGGCAGGCTCTCGCCGGTGATCAGCGATTCGTCGGCCTGGCTCGCGCCTTCGACGACGATGCCGTCGACTGCGATGCGCTCACCGGGACGGACGACAACCACGTCGTTCACCCGCACTTGCGCGATCGGCACTTCGCTGTCGCGGCCATTCGCACGCACGCGGGCCATGTCGGGACGCAGGGCATTCAGTGCGCGGATCGCCTCGGTGGTCTGCCGCTTCGCGCGCGTCTCCAGCCACTTGCCGAGCAGCACCAGCGTGATGACGACGGCGGAGGCCTCGAAATACAACTCCGGCATCCCGTCGCCGTGAACCAGCAGCTGGTAGACGCTCAAGCCGTATCCGGCGCTGGTGCCGATCGCGACCAGCAGGTCCATGTTGCCGGTGCGCGCCTTCAGCGCCTTCCATCCCGCCCGGTAGAAGCGCGCGCCGAGCCAGAACTGCACCGGCGTCGCCAGCGCCCACTGGAGCCAGCCGTTCAGCATCCAGTGCTCGCCGAACAGCAGGCCGACCATCGGCAGCGCCAACGGGGCCGACAGTGCGGCCGCCAGCGCGACCGGCCACCAGTCGGCGCGCTTTGCCGGTTCCGCGGCTGGGGCGGCGAGTTCGTCGGAAGCGGGGCGGGCGGCGTAGCCGGCACGTTCCACCGCGGCGCTCAGCGCCGCCGCATCGGCTTCGCGTGCCACCACGCGCACCTCGGCCGTCTCGGTGGCGAGGTTGACGGTGGCGGCGGTCACGCCGGGCACTTGTTTCAGCGCCTTCTCGACCCGCGACACGCACGACGCGCAGGTCATGCCGTCGATGCGCAGGCGCACCGTCTGCTCGCCGACCTGGTAGCCGGCCTTCTCCACGGCGGCGCGCAGGCTGTCCAGCGCGACGGCGCTGTCGGCGCGGACATGCGCCGCTTCGGTGGCGAGATTGACATTCGCCTGTTCGACGCCGGGCACGGCGGCGAGCGAACGCTCGACCCGCGCGACGCAGGAAGCACAGGTCATCCCCTCGACGGGAAGGGACCAGTCCCGAAGCGTGATCGGACGGGTCGGCGCAAGGGCGGCGGTGGAATTCATCGGAAACTCCCTGGGGGAGTGCCTTTCGGTGATGAACGGACTGTCAAGCTTGCCATGATGGGAGGGTCAAGAGAGTCGCCTCTTCAACCACATCATCTTCAGGGGAAGGGCCGCGGCGAGCTTGACCTTACCATCGTTGGATGGTCGAGAGTGAAAGCTCGTCATCAACCCATGAAGGAATTGCCATGATCGAGTTCACCATCGAATCGATGAGTTGCGGCCACTGCGTCAGCGTGGTCACGAAGGCGGTCAAGTCGGCGGACCCGCAGGCGCGAGTCGAGGTGGATCTGCCGACCCAGAAGGTGCGCGTGGAGACCACCGAGGACCGCGAGACGGTGGCCGCGGCGCTCGAGGAAGCGGGCTACCCGCCCCGTTGATCCAGCAGGGCGGGTCGTTCCTCGGCCGCCTCAATGCGCTTGCGCACTGGCGCCGCGGGTCGACGCTTCGCCCGGCTGCTGCGACATGCGCCGGCATTCGTCGGCGCAGCGGCGGCAAGCCTGCGCACATTGCTGGCAATGGTCCATCGAATGGCGTGCGCATTCCTCGCCGCAGGTTTCGCAGATGTCGGCGCACAGCGCGCAGATCGGCTGCGCCTGTTCGCTGTCGCGCGCCATCGCGCCGGCGGCCAACATGCACATTGCTGCGCAGTCGATGTCCAGCGCAATGCAGCGCGCCATCGCTTTCACGTCGGGTTCTTGCAGGCACGCCGTCGCGCAGTGGTTGCAGGCGGCCGCGCAGTCGTTGCACGCTTCGATGCAGGATCGATACTGTTCGTGAGCCATCTCGTGTCTCCTCAAGTCGGATACCGGGGATTCGGCTCACGAAGCGCGGCAAGCGGCGCGCCCGCCTCAGGACCCGCGGCGGAGCAGCACGCTCAGCGCCACCGGCGAGGCGGTCTTGTTGGTCCACATCCAGCAGTAGCCTTGCTCGACGGACGCGTCCAGTTCGCCGGACGACACGCTGACCTGGTCCGAGCGGGCGGGATAGCGGACCTCCTTGCCGACGTGGTAGTGCACGTTGAAGTTCAGCGGCGCGGCAGCTTCGAACTGCCATTGCACCTTGGCGCCCGCCGGCAGCTTGCCGCACAGCTCGACGAACTTGCCGGGTGCGACGTCGAACTTCCGCTCGGCGCGGCCGGTCGCATCCCACTCGAGGTCCACGATCTCGGCGGCGGCGGGGAACGGGGCGCCGGCCAGCACAAGCGCCAACGCGAAGGTGAGTGGGCCCGGATTCATCGCTACCCTATTTGACCGCTTCGATGGCGGTGACGACGAAGCCCCCGTCGACCTTGTCGGCCTGGAAGCGCACCTTGTCGCCCGGTTGAAGCGCGTCGAGCATTCCCGGCTCCTTGACCTTGAACACCATCGTCATGCCTGGCATGTCGAGGTTCTTGATCTCGCCGTGCTTCAGTGTGACCTTCTGGTTGGCCTTGTCGACCTTGCGGACTTCGCCGTCGGTCATCGAGGCCGGCGGGCCGCCCGCCCAGGCCAGGGCGGTCGCGACGGCGAACATGAGGGGAACGAGCTTCTTCATCGACTTCTCCTTGTATCGGGTGGATGCATTCATCGGGCGGCCACGCGGATCGTGCCGACCATGCCGGCCTCGTAGTGGCCCGGGATCAGGCAGGCGAAGTCAAACTCGCCGGGCCGGTTGAAGGTCCAGACGACCTCGCCGCGCTTGCCGGGACCGACGTGCGACATGTACGGCTCGTCGTGTTCCATGTCCGGAAACTTCCGCATCAGCGCCGCGTGTTCATCGAGTTCCTTCCTCGTGCCGAGCACGAATTCGTGCATCACGGCGCCGGCGTTCTCGTGAACGAAGCGGATCGTCTCGCCTTGCCGGACGTCGATGTGCTCCGGCTTGAAGCGCATCGCATCGGTCATCGTGATCTCGATCGTGCGGGTGACTGCCTTGGGGTCGCCCGCGATGCCCCACGCCTTCTGTTCCTTTTTCGACACCGCAGGCTGGGCCGGGTGCGATTTCTCGCCATGCGCGTAGACGGCCCCGCTCGCGATCGCCAGCGCGGAGACGGCGAGGATGAGGGCTCTCGGAGTGTGTTTCATCGGACTTCCTCTCTTTGAATGTCAGTGATCTTCATGGCCTTGTTTGCCGCTTGGCTTGCGCGCGCGAACTTCGACGTCTTTCGCGGGCCTGGCCCTGGAGGGCATCGCCTGGCCACCGGCCGAGCTCGAGCGCGGCGCTTCGGCCAATTCGCCGGTCCATTCGTAGGCCTGCGTGCCGGCGGGATGCGCGAACCAGCCGGGGTCCTTGAAGTCGCCGCGCGGCTGGTCGCGCCGGACCTTGACGACGCTGAACATGCCGCCCATCTCGACGCTGCCGAACGGACCCGTGCCGCCCATCATCGGCACCGTGTTGTCGGGCAGCGGCATCTCCATCTCGGCCATGTCGGCCATGCCGCGCTCGCCCATCACCATGTAGTCGGGGATCAGCGTGGTGATCTTCTTCACGACGTCGCGATGGTCCACGCCGATCATCGTCGGCACGTCGTGCCCCATCGCGTTCATCGTGTGGTGACTCTTGTGGCAGTGGAAGGCCCAGTCGCCTTCCTCGTCGGCGACGAATTCGATCTGGCGCATCTGGCCGACTGCGATGTCGGTCGTCACCTCGGGCCAGCGCGTGCTCTTCGGCGTCGGGCCGCCGTCGGTGCCGGTGACAGTGAACTCGTGGCCGTGAACGTGCATCGGATGGTTGGTCATCGTCAGGTTGCCCATGCGGATGCGCACCTTGTCGCCCCGCCGCACGTTGAGCGAGTCGATGCCGGGGAACACGCGGCTGTTCCACGCGAAGAGATTGAAGTCGAGCATCGTCATGATCTTCGGCGTGTAGCTGCCCGGCTCGATGTCGAAGGCATTGAGCAGGAAGCAGAAGTCGCGGTCGACGGCATCGATCAGCGGATGCCGGCCGCGCGGATGCGTGACCCACAAGCCCATCATCCCCATCGCCATCTGCACCATCTCGTCCGCATGCGGGTGGTACATGAAGGTGCCGGGACGGCGCGCGACGAACTCGTAGACGAAGGTCTTGCCGGCCGGGATCGCAGGCTGGGTGAGGCCGGTCACGCCGTCCATGCCGTTGGGCAGGCGCTGGCCATGCCAGTGGATGGAGGTGTGCTCGGGCAGCTTGTTCGTGACGAAGATCCGCACACGGTCGCCTTCGACGACTTCGATCGTCGGACCCGGCGACTGGCCGTTGTAGCCCCACAGGTGCGCCTTGAAGCCGGGCGCCATCTCGCGCACCACCGGCTCGGCGACGAGGTGGAACTCCTTCACGCCGTTGTTCATGCGCCAGGGGAGCGTCCAGCCGTTGAGCGTGACCACCGGGTTGTACGGCCGGCCGGTCTGGGGAACCAGCGGTGCCATCGTGGCCGGGTCGGCCTGGATGACGGGCTCGGGCAGGGCGGCCATCGCCACCTTGCTGACTGCGGCGGCCGTCGCGGCGGCGCCCGCGCCCGCGGCGCCGAGCAGGAATCGTCTTCTGTCGTTCGTCATTGAAGTTTCCTGTAATCGCTCAGTGGCCACCGCCGTCGCCGCCCGTGGCGGCCGGACCCGGCGCCATCGCGAGAGCGGCGGTCGGCTTGCCGACGACGGCTGCCTGCAGCGCGGCATCGGCCAGCCAGAAGTCGCGCTGCGCCTCGATCGCCTGCACGACGCTCGCGACCTGCAGGCGTGCGTCGGCCAGCAACTCGAACACGCCGATGAGCATGCCGTTGTAGCGAAGCACGTTCTCCTCGGCGATCGTTCGGCGCAGCGGCACGACCTCGTCGCGGTAGTGGCGCGCGAGCTCGTAGGCCGTGCGATAGGCCGCATGGCTCTGGCGCAGCTGCGAGCTCGCGTCGGCGGCCAGCGCGGCGGCTCGGTTGAGCGCGGCCATGTAGGTGGCCTGCGCGCGGGAGCGGGAGGCGTCGCCGGCATCGAAGATTGGCAACGGGACCTCGAGTTCGAAGCCCTTCTGCGGCGGCTTGCCGGTCTCGCTGTTGCGCGCGACGCCCAGATGAACGCCGTCGACGAAACCGGTGACGCGGGTCAGTCCCTGCTCGCGCGCGGTGAACTCGAGCTTCGCTTTCGCGAGCGCCACGTCGATGCGTCCGGCGGCGGCCGCTTTCGCGATCGCTTGTTCGTCCTTCGGCGCCGGCGGCAGCTCCGGCAGGCGTTCGGGCAGGCGCAGCGCGGCCGCCTGGCTGGCGTCCAGTCCCAGCGCGCGGACCAGGGCCTCGCGGGTGGTCTGCGCGTTCAGATGGGCGCGGGCGAGCTGCGCCGCGGAATCGGCGGAAAACGCCTGTTCGCGTACGCGCTGCAGCTTGCTGAAGTTGCCGGCCGCCTGCATGCGGCGCGCCAGTTCGGCGCTCGCGTCCGCCGCGGAAGCGACTTGCTCGAAGTACTGCAGCGACTGCTGCGCCGCGACGGCACGGACCCATGCCTGGCGAGCTTCGGAGGCGGCCTGGACCACGTCGGCGGCCACGGCGAGCCGGGTCTGCTGCTGTTGAAAATCGGCAAGACGGCTGCGGGCCGGCAGCAGCAGCAGGTCCAGCACGGAAACGCTCAGCAGGCGGCCGATGTCGAGATCGCGCGCGCCGTCTTCGTTGCGCACCAGGCGTTCGAAGGTGAACACCGGGTTCGGCAGGCGGGCCGACTGCGTGGCAGCAGCGGATGCTGCCGCGCCGTCGAAAAGCGCCGCCTGCAGCGCCGGGCTGTACGACAGTGCGATGCGCACGGCGTCGTCGGCTGACAGTGGTTGTGCGAGCGCGGCGTCGATGTCGGCGCGGGCCTGTCGGCGGGCCTCATCGGAGGTCAGCCATTTCATGTCGGCGCCGAGCCGCTCGCGCGCGAGGCGCTGCACGCTCGTGTAGTTGTCGTCGATGGCGCCGGTCGCACAGCCGGCCAGCACGGCAGCCAGCGCGAGCGGCAGCCATCGGCACGCTGTGCCGCGGATCACGGCGGCCCTCATCGTGCACCGTGGCCGGCGTGGCCTTCGTGCGCCCCACCCGGCGCCGGCACGCTGGCCGCCGGCGGTGCATTGCCGGCGGCTTCGCGTGCGTAGGCACGCCAGCCGCCGATGCGGCCGACGCGGTCGTTCGATTCACGCCATGGTTCGACCGGCTGTTCGGCGTAGCGGCGGTAGCCGGCCAGGGAAGACGACGGCGCCGACGCGCCGGGCTGGGGCGGGGCGGCTTGTGCAACGGCGCCTGAGGAGCAGACGACGAGCACGGTCGCCGCGAAGGCGGCGCAAGAAGGAGAAGGCATCGGATCCTCGCACGGGGGTGGTGCGCCCGCATGCCGGGTTCGGCGATGCGGGACAGCGGGTCGGGCTCGTGGGCCGGGGTCCGGGCGCGGTGGCGCGCCGGCCGGCGTCAGCGGACGCGTGTGGCGAGGAGAGTGCGGGGCGGACGCTCGGGGCCGTCGGTCAGGAAGACCGCCGCGTCGAACGAAGGCGCCGGGGAGGCGCCGTGGACCAGCGCCGGTGGAGACAGAAGCACGGGCGTGGCGGGCAGCGCGATGCCGCTGGAGCATGCGGCGCAGGCGCTGCAACTGACCTTGTTCAGGGCGTCCGGGCCGTGGGCCGAGGTCGCCGCGTCGTCCTCGGCGGTTTGGGTGTCGTGGGCGGTGTGCTCGCCGGTCGACAACGGGCCATGGTGGGCGTGATCGTGCCGCTGATACGCGGCGCCGTGATGATGGTCGTGCGCCGCGCTCATGGCGTCGCGGTGATGCGCAGGGGCGCAGTGCAGCATGGTCGCGGCGGCGGCCCCCTGAAGCGGGAGCGCCATTGCGACGAGCCACAACAGGGCGAGCCGGATCACGTTGCGCATTCGAAGGAGTCTAGTCGATGGGACTCGCAGGCAGCGAGTGATGCCCGAAGCATCGGGCTTCCCTCCATGGCAACGTCAAGAGCAGGGTCAGCGGTTTATCCTGCGAGTCCGCTGGCGACGAAATGCGGGTTGTCGAATCCAGGCTTGCCGTAGCGCAGCACTTGTCCCGACAGGTCGGTGACCCGCCCGCCGGCCGCGGACAGCACTGCATGGCCGGCGGCGATGTCCCACTCCATCGTGCGTCCCAGGCGCGGGTACAGGTCGGCTTCGCCGGTGGCGACGAGGCACAGCTTCAGCGACGAACCGGCATTTTTCAGCGACGCCACCTTGCGCCCGGCGAGAAAGCTGTCGAGCGCGGCGGCGTCGCCGTGCGAGCGGCTCGCGACCACGGTCAGGCCGTCCGCGGGCACTCGCCGGCAGGCGATTGCGTGGTGGCCGTCCGCATCTTCCACATAGGCCGGGCCGCCGACGGCGCCGGCGAACAGGCGGCCGAGCGCCGGCGCATAGACGACGCCGAGCACCGGCGCGCCGTCTTGCACCAGCGCGATGTTCACCGTGAACTCGCCGTTGCGGCTGATGAATTCCTTGGTGCCGTCCAGCGGATCCACCAGCCAGAAGCGGCCTTGCACCGCGGGAGTGCGTCCGGCCGCGACTTCCTCTTCGGCGACGATGGGGACGTCGGGCGTGAGCGCGCGCAGCGCCGTGACGATGACCGTTTCGGCACGTTCGTCGGCTTCCGTTACCGGCGAGGCGTCGTCCTTGCCGCGCACGGCGAAGTCGGTGGCGTACACGTCCATCACGACCTGGCCGGCGCGTAGCGCGATCTCGCGGACCTGGTCGAGCAATTCATTCGTCGGCATCGGCATGTCACCCCTGAGGTTGGTTTGAACTCGCTGCCGCAAGAGAACGAAGCTGCGGCAAAGTACGCAAGTCTATTGAATCCTCGCGCGACTCGACCGGGCCGACGAATGTCGTCGGCCCGCCGCCGCCGGGGGGGCGGTGTCCGGCCGCTCAGGCCGTGACGTTCAGCAGGCCGCCGGCGGTGCCGCCGCTGGACGACGCGGTCGGCGCGACCACGGGCGGCGTCGGGGTGATGCCGTCGTGGCGGTTCACCTGGGCTTTCATCATGTCGGCGAAGGCGGTCTTCGCCGCGGCGACGTCGCCACCGACCAGCGCCCGGCCGAGTTCGGCGTAGGGCGCGTCCGGGTTCCACGTGGCGCCTTCCGGCGCGGCGCGGACCAAGGTGGCGTAGGCCTGTTTGGCGCCGTCCAGGTCGCCGGCTTTCAGCGATTGGGCGAGTTGCGCGAACGCTTCGCGGCGCGGGGGCGGGCCGCCCACTCCGCCGGATGAAGTGGCGGCTGAGGCGGAACTGAGGGAATTGTTGATCGTCATCCCCATGGGGTCGACTCCTTCAGGCAGGTTGGCATCGACCGTTCGCGGCGACGCGGCGCGGCGAGCGCGGGTACTTCGCGGCGCTGCAGTTCGCACTGTGACTTCTCCCACAGCGGGGGAAACGCGGAGTTGAAGTTGAAACAACCGGCACTTCAAGGAATCGGCGCGGATTGTGGCTTCTGGCACGCCCCGTGCTAGATCGCACGACAGGAGCCGCTGACTTAGGGGGTGTTCGGCCGCCGGGAGGGGCGGTCGGGTGGGCGATACTCGCAGACCCGAAGTGACGCCTGCGCCTGGACCCCCGATCGCAAAGGCCGTGACGCGACCGAGACCCGACATGACGAGGATGCCTGCCATGAAACGCGAAGAACGATCCGACCTGGGGGCGCCCGGCGACACGACTTCCAAGACCCCGGCCATGGCTGAGCCGATGAAGCTCACGCACCTGCAGCGCCTGGAAGCCGAAAGCATCCACATCATGCGCGAGGTTGTCGCCGAGTGCGAAAACCCGGTGATGCTCTATTCGATCGGCAAGGACAGCGCGGTGATGCTGCACCTGGCGCGCAAGGCCTTCTTCCCGTCTCCGCCGCCGTTCCCGCTGCTGCACGTCGACACGACCTGGAAGTTCAAGGCCATGTACGAGCTGCGCGAGCGCATGGCGCGCGAGCTGGGCATGGAGCTCCTCGTCTATCAGAACCCCGAAGCCGCCGCGATGGGCATCAACCCCTTCGAGCACGGCTCGCAGATCCACACCGACATGTGGAAGACGCAGGGGCTGAAGCAGGCGCTGGACCTGTACAACTTCGATGCCGCTTTCGGCGGTGCGCGGCGCGACGAGGAGAAGTCGCGTGCCAAGGAACGGATCTTCTCGTTCCGCACGACCAATCACCGGTGGGATCCGAAGGTTCAGCGGCCCGAGCTCTGGCGCCTGTACAACGCACGCAAGCACAAAGGCGAATCGATCCGCGTATTCCCGCTGTCGAACTGGACCGAGCTCGACATCTGGCAGTACATCTTCCTCGAGCAGGTGCCCATCGTGCCGCTGTACTTCGCCGCGGTACGGCCGGTGGTCGAACGCGACGGCACGCTGATCATGGTCGACGACGAGCGCATGCCGCTGAAGCCCGGCGAGACGCCGATGATGAAGAAGGTGCGCTTTCGCACGCTCGGCTGCTACCCGCTGACCGGCGCGATCGAGTCTGAAGCCGACACACTGCCGGCCATCATCCAGGAGATGCTGCTCGCGCGGACCTCGGAGCGCCAGGGCCGCATGATCGACCACGACGCGTCGGCATCGATGGAGAAGAAGAAGCAGGAAGGCTATTTCTGAGGCGCCGCCTCATCCACCCCTTCCCGTCGCAAGCACCGTACGAAGAGACTTCACCATGGCCCATGTGTCCGACCTGATCGCCACCGACATCGAGCATTACCTGCGGCAGCACGAGAAGAAGAGCCTGCTGCGCTTCATCACCTGCGGCAGCGTGGACGACGGCAAGAGCACGCTGATCGGCCGCCTGCTGTACGAATCGAAGATGCTGTTCGAAGACCAGCTCGCCGCCGTCGAGGCTGACTCCAAGAAGTGGGGCACGCAGGGCGGGGACATCGATTTCGCACTGCTGGTCGACGGCCTGGCCGCCGAGCGGGAGCAGGGCATCACGATCGACGTCGCCTATCGCTTCTTCTCGACCGACCGGCGCAAGTTCATCGTCGCCGACACGCCCGGGCACGAGCAGTACACCCGCAACATGGTCACCGGGGCGTCCACCGCCGACGTGGCAGTGATCCTGATCGACGCGCGCCGTGGCGTGCTGACGCAGACGCGCCGACACAGCTTCCTCGTCTCGTTGATCGGCATCCGAAAGGTGGTGCTCGCGATCAACAAGATGGACCTGATGGACTATTCCGAAAAGGTCTTCCGCGACATCGAGGATCAGTATCGGGAATTCGCGCGCCAGATCGGCCTCGAAGACATCACTGCGATGCCGTTGTCGGCGCTGCGCGGCGACAACATGCTCGCACCCAGCGACCACATGCCGTGGTACCACGGGCCGACGCTGATGGGCTATCTCGAGACCGTCGACCTCGACGAGACACGTTTGCAGTCGGGCGCCTTCCGGTTGCCGGTGCAGTGGGTCAACAGGCCCAACCTCGACTTCCGCGGGTTCTCCGGCACCGTGTCCAGTGGCGTTGTGAAGCCGGGCGACCGGATTCGCGTTCAGCCGTCCGGGCGCGAAAGCCGCGTCGCCCGCATCGTCACGGCCAACGGCGACCTGCCGCTGGCCGTGGCGGGCCAGTCGATCACGCTCACGCTCGCCGACGAGATCGACATTTCGCGCGGCGACGTGATCTCGATCGCCGAGACACCGGCCGAAGTGGCCGACCAGTTCGAGACGACGATCGTCTGGATGGCCGACGAGCCGCTGCTGCCCGGCCGCCCGTACCTGCTGAAGCTCGGCACGCGCACGATGAGCGCGACCATCACCGAGCCCAAGTACAAGATCAACGTCAACACGATGGAGCACCTGGCGGCCAAGAAGCTCGACCTGAACGAGATCGGCGTGTGCAACATCGCGCTGGACCGCGCGGTGGCCTTCGATCCGTACACGAACAACCGCGACACCGGCGGCTTCATCCTGATCGACCGCATGACCAACCACACGGTCGGCGCCGGCATGCTGCACTTCGCGCTGCGGCGTGCACACAACATCCACATGCAGCACGTCGACGTCGACAAGGCGGCACGTGCGGTGCAGAAGGGACAGCGACCGCACGTGCTGTGGTTCACCGGGCTGTCGGGTGCCGGCAAGTCGACCATCGCCAACCTGGTGGAGAAAAAGCTGCATGCGATGGGGCGGCATTCGTATCTGCTGGACGGCGACAACGTGCGCCATGGCCTGAACAAGGACCTCGGCTTCACCGAAGCCGACCGGGTGGAGAACATCCGCCGCGTCGCCGAAGTCGCCAAGCTGATGGTCGATGCGGGCCTGATCGTGCTGACCGCGTTCATCTCGCCGTTCCGCTCGGAGCGGGCGCTGGCCCGTGGCCTCGTGGGCGACACCGAGTTCGTCGAGATCTACGTCGACACGCCGCTCGAAGTGGCCGAGCAGCGCGACGTGAAGGGCCTGTATCGCAAGGCGAGGCGCGGCGAGCTGACCAACTTCACCGGTATCGATTCGCCGTACGAGGCGCCGGAGGATCCGGAGGTGCGGGTCGGCACCGTGGACCACTCGCCTGAGGAGGCGGCGGACCTGGTGATCGCGCGGCTGCGCGAACTCGGCCTCATCGGCTGATGCGCCGGCGGCGGACGGTGTCATTGGCGTCGCGCCGAGGAGGCCCCGCATGGAGTGGCTGAACATCCTCGCCGGGTTCGGCGTGGGGGCGATGGTGGGCATGACCGGTGTCGGCGGCGGCGCACTGATGACGCCGATTCTCGTGCTGCTGTTCGGCGTTGCGCCGGTGGCGGCCGTCGGGACCGATCTGTGGTTTGCCGCCATCACGAAGATGGCCGGCGGCGTCGTCCATCATGGGCACGGCAGCGTGGACTGGGAAGTTCTCAGGCGGC
Organism: Piscinibacter sp.; assembly: GCA_035513255.1. Classification (GTDB taxonomy): domain Bacteria; phylum Pseudomonadota; class Gammaproteobacteria; order Burkholderiales; family Burkholderiaceae_C; genus Albitalea. The sequence continues at coordinate 20,159 of DATKCI010000201.1, forward strand.
TGTGCCTGGGCAGCCTGCCGACTTCCGTGATCACGCTGGTGTGGCTGCACTTGAGCGATGTCGGCCAGGTCAAGCAGGGTTTCATCCTGCAGGCCCTTGGCGCCGTGCTGCTGCTGACGGCGCTGGCGATGGTCTTTCGCAAACGCACCCATGCGATCGGGCACGCGCTGCGCATGACGGCGCCGCAGGCGTTCAAGCGGGCGCAGCCGGCGCTCACCGTGGTCGCCGGCGCGATCCTCGGCTTTCTCGTCACGCTGACCTCGGTCGGCGCCGGGGCGCTGGGTGCCGTGATGCTGCTGTATCTCTACCCGCTGCGCATGACGCCCGCCCGGCTGGTCGGCACCGACATCGTTCACGCCGTGCCGTTGACGCTGGTGGCCGGCGCCGGACACATGTTCATGGGTAACGTCGACCTGTCGCTGCTCGGCTACCTGCTGATCGGTTCGATTCCGGGCGTGCTACTCGCTTCGATGCTCGGAAAGAGGGTGCCCGAGAACCTGTTGCGGGGCGCGATCGCCGCCGTGCTCGTCGCGGTCGGCGTCAAGCTGGTGCTGACGTGAATTCGGCGACTGGCACAGAAGCTGCTGGCCGGCAGCACGGATGCGCACGATGGCCGATGCGAGCCATCGGTTCTGGGGATGTGCCGCTGCAATTCTTGATGTTAGAGTCGAGTGAATCTATT
>DATKCI010000202.1:0-15654 GCA_035513255.1 Piscinibacter sp.
TCGTCAACGGTGAAAGTGCATGGTGTTGCATTCCAGGCCCTTTGCTTTGGTGACTTTCATTTGGGCCAGCAAATGAAAGTTACCCGCCCGCCGGGGCGGGACCCGGCTTGCAACACGAACAAATCAACCTGCTCGGAAGCAACCCACCAGTGGACCCCGGCTTTCGCCGGGGTGACGGGCTACTGCGGGGTGACGGCGATGGGTGACGGCGGTGTCAGCGCCTACGGGATTTCTCCGGGCTACGAACCGGGCACCCTTCTTGCCGCGGGTTCGGGATGACCGCCCCACCTGTTTCGCTGAGCACCCTCGTGCGCACCGTCCCGGTCCGCGCGGCCGACGCCGCGCCGCTGACGGAGCGTGAATGGCTGGTCACGAACGGCCTAGGTGGCTACGCGTCGGCGAGTGTGCCCGGGCTCGCGACACGCAAATACCACGGCCTGCTGGTGGCGGCGCTGGCCAATCCGTTCGGCCGCATGGTGATGCTGGACCACCTCGTCGAATGTGTCGTGCTCGCGGACGGCACGCGGGTGCAGCTCAGCGGCGAAGAGCGCAGCGGCGGGCGGCTCAGCCTGCCCGGCATCGAGCACCTGCGCGAGTTCCGGCTCGAGGCCGGATTGCCGGTGTGGGTCTTCGAAGTCGCCGGCGCCGTGCTCGAAAAACGCGTGGTGATGCCGCACCGCCAGAACACCACGGTCTTCACATACCGCATGCTGCAGGGGGATGCGCCGGTGCAGATCGAGTGGCGCCCCGCGCTGCACTTCCGCCATCACGAACACGACGTGAGCGGGCCGATCCAGGCGAGATACCGGCTCTCGCTCAGCGACGGCGTGTACGAGATCGACTGTGCCGATGCGCCCGCCGTGCTGCGGCTGCAGCTGAGCGGCGGGGACGGCAGCTTCGTGCAGGACGAGCACGAGTTCGCCGAACTGCGCTACCGCGTGGAGGAGGAGCGGGGCCATGCGCACGAAGGGCGGCTGTGGAGCCCCGGCCTGTTCTCGGTTCTCGTGGGGCCGCAGGAGCCGGCGTCCCTCGTCGCATCGACCGAGGCGGTGGACAAGATGCTCGCGCTGACGCCCGCCGAAACGCTCCAGGCGGAACACGAACGCCGCCGCCGCTTGCTGCGCCTCGCGCCGCCGGCCGCGCGAAGCGGCGTCGCGGCGGAGCTGGTGCTGGCAGCCGACCAGTTCGTCATCACGCCAGTGGGTCGGCGTCGCGATGCTGCCCGCGCCGCGGCAGAAGGCGACGAGATCCGCAGCGTGATCGCCGGCTACCACTGGTTCACCGACTGGGGCCGCGACACGATGATCAGCCTGGACGGACTGACACTCGCCACCGGCCGAACCGCCGAGGCGGCCAGCATCCTGCTGACCTTTGCCCACTGCGTGCGCGACGGGCTGCTGCCGAACATGTTTCCCGACGGCAGCAACGACGGCCTCTACCACACGGCCGACGCGACGCTGTGGTTCTTCCACGCGGTCGACCGCTACGTCGCGGCGACCGGCGACGACGTGCTGCTCGAACGCCTGCTGCCGACGATGACCGGCATCGCACAGCATCACCTGCGCGGCACCCGTTTCGGCATCGGTGTCGATGCGACCGATGGCCTCTTGCGCCAGGGCGCCGACGGCGTGCAGCTGACCTGGATGGACGCGAAGTGCGACGACTGGGTCGTGACGCCGCGGCGCGGCAAGGCGGTGGAGATCAACGCGCTTTGGTACAACGCGCTGTGCGCGCTCACCGCGTGGCAGCGGCGCCTCGGCGACGCGCACTCGGCCGACACCTGGGCAGCCCATGCCGGCCAGGCACGTGCGTCGTTCAACCGGCGTTTCTGGTACGCCGACGGCGGCTACCTCTACGACGTCGTCGACGCGGCAGACGCCCCCGGCGGCAACAGCACCGAATGCCGGCCCAACCAGCTGTTCGCGATTTCGCTGCCGCACCCGGTGCTCGACCGGTCGCATTGGGGCAGCGTGCTGCGCGTGGTCGAACAGCGACTCGTCACGCCGGTCGGCTTGCGCTCGCTCGCGCCGGGCAGCGAGCACTACGCGCCGCGCTACTTCGGCAACCTGCGCGAACGTGACGCCGCCTACCACCAGGGAACCGTGTGGGCCTGGCTGATCGGTCCCTGGATCGACGCGTGGCGCAAGCTGCATCCCGACGACGAACCCGGTGCGCAGCGCTGGCTGCAGGGATTGACGGCCCACCTCGACCACTTCGGTGTCGGCTCGATCGCGGAAGTCTTCGACGCCGAAGCGCCGTACACGCCGCGCGGCTGCATCGCACAGGCGTGGAGCGTGGCGGAGGTGCTGCGCCATCTCGTCCACCACGCCCCCGGCGAGCGATGACGACGTCGCCGTTTCCGTTCTGCGTGCGCCAGCGTACAGACCGCGGCGGCGACATTGAGGAAACATCTGCCATGCCCAAAACCGGTCATCGCACCTCCCCTGTCGTCTCCGTCGAAGCGCGGAGCGAGATGGCGCTGCTGAAGACCGGCGCGCTGCAGACGGCGATTCTCAACAGCGCCAACTTCTCCAGCATCGCCACCGACGACAAGGGGGTCATCCAGCTCTTCAACATCGGCGCCGAGCGCATGCTCGGTTATGCGGCCGCCGACGTGGTGAACCGGATCACGCCGGCCGATATCTCCGATCCGCAGGAAGTCGTGCTGCGCGCACAGGCCATGAGCGCCGAGTTCGGGACCGCGATCGCACCGGGTTTCGAAGCCCTGGTGTTCAAGGCGTCGCGCGGGATCGAGGACATCTACGACCTGACCTATCTGCGCAAGGACGGCAGCCGCCTGCCCGCGGTCGTGTCGGTGACGGCGCTGCGCGACGCGCACCACGCGATCATCGGCTACTTGCTGATCGGCACCGACAACACGGCGCGCAAGCAGGTCGAAGCCGAGCAGAAGCGCCTGGATCAGGTCTTGCGCGAGACGAACCTCGAACTCCAGAGTGCGAAGGTGGCCGCCGAGCGCGCAAACCTCGCGAAGTCCGATTTCCTGTCCAGCATGAGCCACGAGCTGCGCTCGCCGTTGAACGCGATCCTCGGCTTCGCCCAGCTGATGGATTCGGGGTCGCCTGCGCCTACACCGGACCAGAAGGACAGCATCGACCAGATTCTCCAGGCCGGCTGGTACCTGCTGGAGCTCATCAACGAAGTGCTCGATCTCGCGCTGATCGAGTCGGGCAAGCTGTCGATGTCGCTGGAGTCGATGTCGCTCGCCGACGTACTGAGCGACTGCCAGGCGATGATCGAGCCGCAGGCACGCCAAAGCGGCATCCGCGTGACATTCTGCGAGCCCGACAGGCCGCTGTTCGTCAACGCCGACCGCACGCGGGTCAAGCAGATCTTCGTGAACCTGCTGTCGAACGCGATCAAGTACAACCGCGTCAGCGGCACGGTCGAGGTGCGCTGCAGCCTCAGGCGGGACGGCCGCGTCCGCGTCAGCTTTCAAGACACCGGCGAGGGCTTGTCCGCGCACAAGCTCGGGCAGCTGTTCCAGCCGTTCAATCGCCTGGGCCAGGAAGCCGGCGTCGAGGAGGGCACCGGGATCGGCCTGGTCGTCAGCAAACAGCTCGTCGAGCTGATGGGCGGAACCATCGGCGTGCAGAGCACCGTCGGCGTGGGCAGCGTGTTCTGGATCGAGCTGAACACCGGCGACGTGGCCGACACCTCCGCCGGCGTGCCCCATCCGGCTGCGTCCGCGCCGGCGCACATCGCTGCGGGCGCACCGTCGCGCACAGTGCTCTGCGTCGAGGACAACCCGGCCAACCTGACGCTGGTGGCCAGGCTTGTGGCCCGCCGGCCCGACATTCATCTGCTGAGCGCAAAGGACGGCCGCCGCGGCATCGAGACGGCCCATGCGGCGATGCCGGACGTGATCCTGATGGACATCAATCTGCCCGGCATCAGCGGCGTGACCGCCCTCCAGATCCTGGCCGGCGACCCGGCCACCGCCCACATCCCCGTGATCGCGCTGAGCGCGAACGCGATGCCCCGCGACATCGCGAAGGGCCTGGAAGCCGGGTTCTTCCGCTACCTCACCAAGCCGATCAAGGTGGGCGAATTCATGGACACCCTGGACCTCGCGCTGAAGTCCGCCGACAGTCGAACCGCCAAGAAGGAAGCCGCCTGATGGCTGTTGAACTCGATATCCTCGGCGCGAGCATCCTGATCGTCGACGACCAGGAGGCCAACGTGCGCTTGCTGAGCCGCTTGCTGGCCGATGCGGGCTACCGCCGCGTCACCTCGACCCGGGATCCGACACAGGTGTGCGCGCTGCACCGGCAGACGCGTTTCGATCTGATCCTGCTCGACCTGCAGATGCCCGGCATGGACGGCTTCAGCGTGATGGAGGGCCTGAAGACCAATACGCGCGAAAGTTACCTGCCCGTCATCGTGCTGACGGCCCAGCCGGGGCACAAGCTGCGCGCGCTGCAGGCCGGCGCCAAGGACTTCATCAGCAAGCCGTTCGATCTCGTCGAAGCCAGAACGCGCATCCACAACATGCTGGAAGTGCGACTGCTCTACCGCAGGCTGGAGGCCTACAGCGAGGAACTCGAACGCGCCGTGGCCGAGCGCACGGCCGAGCTGCGCGAAAGCGAAGCCCGCTACCGCAGCCTCACCGAACTCGCCTCCGACTGGTATTGGGAACAGGACGAATTGGGCGAGTTCACGAAGGTGTCCGGACCCGTGATGGAGATGCTCGGCATTCGCGTGCCGACGCTGCAGGGCGATGCGGCCGTGCAGCCGGCGGACGGATGGGACGAGGCCGAGCGCAGCGTGCTGCAGGCCAGCATCGCGGCCCGCCAGCCCTTCCTCGACTACGCCCTCCACCGCGTTGCACCCGACGGTTCGCGCCAGCAGTTTCGCGTCAGCGGCCAGCCCATGTTCGATCAGGCGTGCCGCTTCATCGGCTACCGCGGCATCGGCGTGGAAATGGCCGCAGGCAAATAGCGCTCGGTTGGCCGTCATGCAAGCTTCTCATCATCCGAGGCAGAACCGGCTGCTCGCGGCGCTGCCCGCAGACGAACTGGACATGCTGGCCGGGGGCCTGGACAGTGTGCCGATGCGGCTGGGCGACATGCTCTACGAGCCCGGCCGGCCGTCGCGGCACGCGTATTTTCCGACCTCGGCGGTCGTGTCGCTGCACTATGTGACCGAGTCCGGCGCGGTGGCCGAAACCGCCGGCGTGGGCGCCGAAGGCGTGGTCGGTATCTCGCTGTTCATGGGAGGCGACAGCACGACCGGCTCGGCCGTCGTGCTGGCCGGGGGCCACGGGTATCGGCTCGATCGCCGCCTGCTGCTCCAGGCATTCGATCGTGCAGGCGCGCTGCGCAGCGTGCTGCTGCGCTACGCCCAGGCGCTGATCACCCAGTGCGCGCAGGCCGCGGCATGTTATTGCCACCACACCGTCGACCAGCAGTTCAGCCGATGGCTGTTGTCCACGGTCGACCGCGCACCCGCCGGCGACCTCGTGCTGACGCAGGAACTGGTGGCCGGCCTGCTCGGCGTGCGCCGCGAAACCATCACCCAGGCGGCCGGCAGGCTGCAGGACCTGGGCTACATCCGCTATCGACGCGGCCACATTTCGGTGCTCGATTACGCGGGGCTGCAGACTTGCGCCTGCGAGTGCTATGGCGTGGTCAAGAAGGAACTGCGCCGCCTGCTGCCGCAGGTGGCGGAACGCCCGCACGCCGATGCGGTTGTGTGCGATTAGGGGAATCGGGTGTCGCCTGTTAGACTGCCCGCAGTAGTCATGCACAAGACCGTCTTCGTGAGGTCGTTCTGTCCTGTCCGGTTCCGCGACAGGCTCCGTCTGAATCCCCCTTGGTGATTTCTTGCGTGTCTCTGCCACGCGTCGGCATGTGCCGCGCGTTCATTCATCTCCAAAGGAAAACTCATGAGCACCAACACCACCGAGACGGGCACCGTCAAATGGTTCGACGACGGCAAGGGCTTCGGCTTCATCACGCCTGAACAAGGCGGCAAGGACCTCTTTGCGCATTTCAAGGAAATCCGCAGCGAAGGCTTCAAGAGCCTGAGCGAAGGCCAGCGCGTGCAGTTCGAGATCACGCAGGGCCAAAAGGGCCCGCAAGCATCGAACATCCGCGTGATCTGACCTTTCCGTCACACGCTACTGAAAACCGCGGCTTGCCGCGGTTTTTTTCTGGGTGCGGCGGCCGATCACGCGGCCGGCGACTCCGCACCGACGTCCCAGTCGCGCGCGGTTCGATGCAGCAGCGTGTTCACGTCCTGCGCGAGGATGTTCCCGGCGCCTTCGGCCGCTTCGGCGCCGTCGTGCTGCAGTTTTGCCAGCTCCGCCGCATGCGGTCCGGTCCTTTCGAGCAGGGCGACGACGGCGATTCTGGCGGCCCCTCCATCGGACGCCGCGCTGTCGCGCGCACGGGCCAGGTAGAGCAACGTGGCCTCCCGCAGGTCGACGAGCACCTTGTTGCCGATCGCTTCGGCGGCCTTGTTGTCCACCGTGGGCGATGCGGCCAGTGCCGCGACCGCCGCGCGGCACTGCAGCGACAGCGTGACGAGCTGCGCCACGTCGGCGCGGACGGTCGGCTCCGGCAGGCGCTGCTGATTCACCAGCGCGGCCAGCTCGCGCTGCTTCGCGACGGCCGACTTCATCTTCGCAAGCGCCGCCTTGCGGCACTTCGTGATCCGTGGCCCGGTGACCTCGCCGGCGGCGGAGGCGATCAGCGTGGCGGCATAGGCATCGGCGGCCGCGGCGACCTCGCGCTGGAGCCGCCTGAAACCTTCCGGGTCCCGGCGCAGCGTGGAAGTGCGGGAGTCGTCGCGCAGGGCCCGGTAGAGCTCCAGCAAGCCGGCAAGGTCGTCGAGTGCAAGGTCGAGCTTCTCCATCTGCGTCTCCTGTCTGGCCGAGCCGCGAGTATCGGGCGCAGCGGTGGATCGATCAACGGCGTGAATGACCCTTCGGGCCACTGGAAGGCAGCATGCGGCCGTTACGGCGGCGCCGGGCCGATTCGCTGGGCCGCGAACGGGTCCAGGTCGATGGAGTGCTTCGCGGCCGTCAATGCGTCTGCCGAGGCCGCAGCGCAGCTGTCGAAGGCGCTTTTCGGGAAGCGCTGCCACGACGACTCGTCGACCGCGTCCGGCTCCACCGTGAAGCTGGCCTCGAAGCGCTTGCCCGGGCGGTCGTGTGGCGGCCCGACCTCCGTACATCGGGTGGTGATCGAATAGGCCCGGTACCGGCTGTTCGTGGTTGTCGACATCCTGACTCCCTGATCGCTTTGCGACGCACCATCATGCGCCCTGCCTGCACCGGCGGGAATGCAACTGTGCGTTCGCGCCCGAGCCTGGGCGGCCGCGCCGCCGCCTGTCTGTGCGCCGGCTCACATTGCGCTGCGTGCGGTGGCACACAGACAGCCGCGTGCGGGGCCTCCAGACTGCGCTGCATGTGACGTCGCCCCCGAGCCGAAGGGGCTTGCGAACCACCACCCAGAGGACTCGCCATGTACACCCCTTCTTTCATCCGTACGCCGACCGCCGTGTTGGCCCTCGCGCTGGCATCGACGCTGGTTCTCGCGCTCGGCGGCTGCGCCAGCACACCGATGCCGACCACGCAAATGGCCGTGGCCGAAGCCGCCGTCCAAAGCGCCAACACCGGCAGCACCAGCGCCGACGCACCGCGCGAACTGCAGCTGGCGATGGACAAGCTCGCGATGGCCCGACAGGCCGTGAGCAGCAAGGACTTCGAGCGCGCCGCACAACTCGCCGACGAGGCGCAGATCGACGCGCAGGTTGCCGAGCTGCACGCGCAGTCGACCCGCTCGCGCAAGGCGGCGCAGGAATCGCAGGACGCCGCCCGCGTGCTGCGCGAAGAAATCACCCGCAAGACCGTTCGCTGAACGGACCGGAGCTCTCTGATGAACACCCGACACTTCGTTCTCGCCGCGCTCGCGGCCGCCGCGCTCGCCGCCTGCAGCACCGTGCCCGACCGCAACGACGCGCTGGTCGACGCCCGCACGCGGGTCAGCGCCGCGCAGAGCAACCCGCAAGTCGCCACGCTCGCCCCCGACGAGCTGCAACGCGCGACGGCCTCGTTGCGCGTGGCCGAAAAGGCCTGGTCCGACGGCGGCCCGACCGCGACCGTGAACCACCTGTCCTACATGACGGTGCAGCGCGTGGCCGTCGCCACCCAGACCGCCTCGAGCCGCGCCTCGCAGGCCGTCACCGCCGGCGCGGCCGCCGATCGCGACAAGATGCGGCTCGCCGCGCGCACCGACGAGGCCGAGGTGGCCCAGCGCCAGCTCGCCGCCTCGCAGCAGAACAATGCACAGAAGGCCGCCGAGCTGGCCGCGGCCGAGGCCACCGCGGTGCTGGACCGCGACCGCGTGGAACGCAGCCGCGCCCGCGCGGCCGAGCTCGAAGCGCAGCTCGCCGAGCTCAACGCGAAGAAGACCGACCGCGGCATCGTCGTCACCCTCGGCGACGTGCTGTTCGACAGCGGGAAGTCCCGCCTGCTGCCCGACGGCGCGCGCAACATGGCCAAGCTCGCTGCCGTCTTCAAGGGCGATCCGCAGCCCCGGGCCTCGATCGAAGGCTACACCGACAGCGTGGGGTCGAGCGCCAGCAACATCGACCTGTCGCAGCGGCGCGCCGATGCGGTGATGGCGGCGCTGGTGCGCGAGGGTGTCGCACCGGACCACCTGAGCACGTACGCCTATGGCGAAGAAAACCCGACCGCCGACAACGGCACGGCGACCGGCCGGCAGATGAACCGCCGCGTCGAGATCGTGTTCGCGCCGCAACGCGACGACATCGTCGTCAAGTAGGCGGCTCGTGGGCGACGCAGGGTCTGGACGGGGCCCGTCCGTCCGTGTCCCGAAAATTGATCTCGGTCAGTGACAAGGGTTCCCCGGGGCAAGAGCGTCGCATAAGATCAACCCGGTTCCGCGTTTGCGGAGCCACATTGGATCGACGATGCAGCATGAAATGCGACAGCAGGCGACCGTCGCGCATCTGACGACGCAGGGAGCAAACGCCTCGCACATCGCCGACACGGCGGTGTCGACGTGGCGACGCGTCGACGCGGCCCTCACGCCCATCGTCGGCCCGCGCGGCGTGGCGGCGCTGTTCAAGCGCAGCCTCAACCTCGCCCGCGCCGCCCACCCCGGCCTCGCGGCGGTCGACGACCAGGCGAACGAGCCCGACGCCTATGCCGCGCTGCGCGGCGCGCTGGCGCAGCAAACGCCGGCGGCCGCATCGGCCGCGCACGATGCGCTGCTGCTGACCTTCCGCGATCTCCTGGGCAAGCTGATCGGCGCTCCACTGACCGAGCGGCTGCTCCAACCCGTTTCGGACTCCCCTTCAAGCGGCCCCGCCGCGCAGGACACCTCGCCATGACCAACGGCAAAGCAACGATCAAGCGACTGCAGACCGGCGTGCCCGGGCTCGACGAAGTGTTGGGCGGCGGCCTGCCGGAGTTCTCGTTCAACCTGATCGCTGGCTCCCCCGGCTCCGGCAAGACCACGCTCGCGCACCAGATCATGTTCGCGCTGGCCACGCCGGAACGCCCTGCGGTGTATTTCACGGTGCTCGGAGAGCCGCCGCTGAAGATGCTGCGCTATCAGCAGCAGTTCGACTTCTTCGACCTCGACAAGCTGAACCGCTCGGTGCGCTTCATCAACCTCGCCGAAGACGCGGCCGCCGGCGACCTCGACAAGGTGCTGGCGCGCATCGCCGACGAAGTGGAAGAGCGCGCGCCGGGCCTCGTCTTCATCGACTCCTTCCGCTCGGTGGTGCTGGCGGGCCAGGGCGGCGGCAGCAGCTTCCTCGGGCTGCAGCAGTTCATCCAGAACCTGGGCGTGCTGATGACGAGCTGGCAGGCCACGACCTTCCTGATCGGCGAGTACTTCGACCAGAACGATCCCAACCCCGTCTTCACCGTAGCCGACGGCCTGCTCTGGCTGCGCCAGAGCGTGGAGCGCAACTCGGTGGTCCGAAAGATGGAGATCATGAAGATGCGCGGGCAGCCCACGCAGCCGGGGCTGCACACCTTTCGCATGAGCGGCGCCGGCATCCGGGTGTTCGCGCCGCCGCTGCCTGCGGCGCCGGCGGAGAGCGGTGCCGCATTTGCAGCGGAAGACCGGCTGCGCATGGGCGTGCCGGGCCTGGACGAGATGATGGGCGGCGGCTTGCCGCGCGGCTTTTCCTTGCTTGTCGCGGGCCCCTCCGGATCGGGCAAGAGCATCGTCGCCGGCGCCTTCCTCGCTGAAGGGGCGCGCAGCGGCGAAACCGGCGTCATCGCGGCCTTCGAGCAGCGTCCCAACCGATCGCGCGGCCCCGCCCTGGCCCAGCTCATCGACAGCGGCCGTGTCGGCGTGGTCGACACGCGGGAGTTCTCCTTGTCGGTCGACGAAATCGCGACGCTGCTCATCACCGAGATCCATCGGCTCAAAGCCACACGCGTCGTCATCGATTCGTTGTCGGGCTTCGAGCTCGCACTGGCGCCGACCTTCCGCGACGACTTTCGCGAGACCCTGGCGCGCATGGTGTCGGCGTTGGCGAGCACCGGCGTCACGGTGCTGATGACCTCGGAGCTGGAGGACCGCTACAGCGACCTGCGCTTCAGTCCCTACGGAACGGCTTTCCTGACCGACGCGATCATCGTGCAGCGCTACATCGAGGTCGACAGCCGGCTGCAGCGGGTGATGGCGGTCGTGAAGATGCGCGCGAGCATGCACTCGAACGAGCTGCGCCTGTTCGAGATCGACGACGAGGGCATACGAATCGGCCAGACGCTCCCCGATCACGAAGGCTTGCTGGGCGGCCACCCGAGCCGCCGCCCGGGCATGGGCGATGGGCCGACGGGCATGGAAGATGGATGACGCTCCCGATACGGCCCGCACCGCACCGAGTCCGGTCCCGGATGAGCAGGCGGTGCGCACGGCGGAGCAGCGGCTCGCGCGGCTCAACGCGCAAGCCGCTGGCGTGCGCGCCGAGTTGATGCGCCTGCGGCACGACCTGGCGCAGGTGCAGCAGGACTTCAACGGGCTTCGTGCGGCCCAGCTGGTGGAGGCGAACGAGCAGCTGGTGCTCGCCGCGCTGCACGCGCAGGCCGTGGCCGACACGGCGGTGAGCAACCTCGACGAGCTGGCCCGCTCCGCGCAGCGCGACACGTTGACGGGCACGCCGGATCGCGCGCTGATGCTGGACCGGCTCGACACCGCCATCGCGCAGGCGCGGCGCCGCGGCACGCACATCGGCGTGCTGTTCGTCGACCTCGACCAGTTCAAGCAGATCAACGACAGCTTAGGCCACGCCGTGGGCGACGCGGTGCTGCAGCTGGTGGCGCGCCGCCTCGAATTGGTCGTGCGCGACACCGACACGGTCAGCCGCCATGGCGGGGACGAATTCCTCGTGCTGCTGCCGGAACTCGCGCAGCCGGCGGACGCTGCGCTGATCGCCGAGAAGATCCTCGCCGCGCTCGCCGAACCCGCACCGGTGGCCGACCACGTCCTGCACCTGTCCGCAAGCGTCGGCATCGCGGTGTATCCGGAGGACGGCATCGACTCGCACACCCTCATCACCCGGGCCGACGCTGCGATGTACCGTTCGAAGCGGCGCGGGCCCGGCGGCTGGGAGTTTCGTGGTACCGGCGTGCCGTCGATCGGGCCAGTGCCGCCCCCGGCGAAGCGCCGCGAAGCGGACCCGCAGCAAGGCCTTCACCTTCGCAACCTGCGCGAGGTGAACGAACAGCTGGTGATCGCGGCGATGACCTCTCACGAGCTGGAGGCGCAGGTCGAAGAGGTGCACACCCGGCAGATCAAGTTCCTCGCGATGGTGGCGCACGAGCTGCGCAATCCGCTCGCGCCGATCCGCACCGCCGCCGAGCTGCTCAAGCGCGCCCGTGCCGACGACCCGGTGCTGGCGCGGCTGCAGGTCGTGATCGAGCGCCAGGTGGCCCACATGTCGAGGCTGGTCGAGGACCTGCTCGACGGATCGCGCGTCAGCACCGGCAAGTTCCGTCTCGAATGCAGCCACGTCGACATGGCGGACATCGTCGCGCTGGCCGTGGAGACCTGCCGGCCGTTGATCGACCGGCGCCACCAGCAACTGACGGTGCAGCAGCCGGGCGGCACGCTGCCGGTGTACGGCGATCCGGTGCGCCTCGCGCAGGTGCTCGGCAACCTGCTGGACAACGCGTCCAAGTACACCCCCGAGCGCGGCCAAATCACGCTCACGGCGACGGTCGAAGGGGGCGCCATCGTCATCACCGTGTCCGACAACGGCATCGGCATCACGCGGGAGGCCTTGCGCGACGTCTTCGACCTGTTCGTGCAGGGCACCCGCGCGCTGACGGCTCACAACCGGGGGCTGGGCATCGGGCTCGCGGTGGTGCGCGAGCTGGTCGAGGCGCACGGCGGGACCGTCGCCGCGAAAAGCGCGGGCCGCGACCTCGGCAGCGAATTCACCGTGACGCTGCCGCTGGCCGCAGCTTCGCCGGAGCAGTGAGTTCAGGTCGCGCGAGCCGAGAGCGGGAAGAGCCGCATGGCGGCGAGCAGGACGGCGCTCGCCACCGCCGCGCCGGCTGCCTCCGCAAACGTGAGGTGGGCCACGTCCTCGCTCGTCAACCCGAGCAGCGGCGCGGCGACCAGGCCCCCGAGTACGCCGCCACAGGTCGCGACGACGCAGGTGAACGAAAGCGACTCGCCTCGCGCGCGCGAGCGCACGAGGTGGCTCAGCAAGCCCATAGCGATGCCGATGAGCAGGCAACCTAGGAGGCTGGGCATGTCGACTCGCCGGCGCAGATCAGAATGGTGGTAGCGTTCATGGTGTGGCTTCCGTTCGCATGGTGCGCGTGCACGAAACGCCCGTCCGTGCGCTGTCGCACACAGTGCGGCCCCGGTCACGAGTTGCGCTGGAGATGACGATGGCCCCGGTTGCCGACCCGCGAGAGAACCAGCTGCTTGCCGCGCTGCCCGAGGCCGAATGGGCACGCTGGCTGCCGCACATGGAGGCGGTGGAGATGCCGCTGGGCAAGGTGCTCTACGAGTCCGGCGGGCGGCTGGCCCACGTGTACTTCCCGACCACGTCCATCGTCTCGCTGCTGTACGAGATGGAGAACGGCGCATCCGCCGAGATCGCGGTCGTCGGCCGCGAGGGCCTGGTCGGCGTGTCGCTGTTCATGGGCGGCGAGTCCACGCCGAGCCGCGCGGTCGTGCAAAGCGCCGGCCACGCGTTTCGGCTGAAGTCGGCCCTGATGCTGCAGGAATTCAACCGCGCCGGCCCCGCGCTGCACCTGCTGTTGCGCTACACGCAGGCCCTGATCACGCAGATGGCGCAGACGGCGGTGTGCAACCGGCACCATTCGCTCGACCAGCAGCTGTGCCGCTGGCTGCTGCTGAGCCTGGACCGCCTCAACTCGAACGAGCTCGTGATGACGCAGGAACTCATCGCGAACATGCTCGGCGTGCGCCGCGAAGGCGTCACCGAGGCGGCGGGCAATCTGCAGGATGCGGGCCTGATCCGCTACCGGCGCGGCCACATCACCGTGACCGATCGCGCGGGGCTCGAGCAGCGCACCTGCGAGTGTTATGCGGTGGTCAAGAAGGAATACGACCGCCTGCTGCCGGCGACGACCGCGAGCTGAGCGCAGTCTGTGTCCCAGCGCACCGACGGTGGTGCGCCAATGCGCCATGCTGCGCTGAGTCGGCAAGGGCAGCCCTGCCGACCGCGGCGACCGAGCAGAGCGCGCGACCACCTCCGGTTCGCTGTGGCTGCCGCCGAAAACTTCAAGGACTCCTGATGAAAACCACCTTCCTGCGCCGCACTGCGGCCATCGCCCTCATCATCGGCAGCGCTGCGCTCGTCGCATGCGCCTCCACCGCCCGCACCGAGGGCACCGGCGAATACATCGACGACAGCGTGATCACTGCCAAGGTCAAGACCGCGGTGTTCAACGACCCGGCCCTGAAGTCGGCCGAGATCAACGTCGAGACCTTCAAGGGCAAGGTCCAGCTCAGCGGCTACGTCGGCTCGCAAAGCGACATCGACAAGGCCGTCGTGCTCGCGCGCGGCGTCAACGGCGTGACCTCGGTGGCCAACGACATGCGGCTGAAGTAGGTCCGGCACGGCGCTCAAGCCCACCCCGGCAGGCTGCGCTCCACGAACCAGAAGATCGCCACGGCGGCAGCCAGCGCCGAACCGCCTTGCAGCACGTGGCGGCGCCACGCCGCCACGTGACCTGCCGCATGCAGCATCGGCGCCGCAATGGCCAGAATCGCGAGCTGGCCGAACTCCAGACCCAGGTTGAAGCGCAGCAGCGCCCAGCCGAACTCGGCCGCCGGCAGCGACAGCTCGGCCAGCACGCCGGCAAAGCCGAAGCCGTGCACCAGTCCGAAGCCGAAGGTCACCGCGCCGCGCCACCGCCCGAACAAGGGTCGCAGGTTGTCGATGGCCGCGAGCACGATCGTCAGCGCGATCACCGGCTCCACGATGGCCGGCGGCAGCCGCGCATGGCCGAGCGCGGCCAGCGCCAGCGTGGTCGAGTGCGCGAGCGTGAACAAGGTGACGATGCCGGCCACTTCGAACACCGCGCGGCGCCCGCGCCGCACCACGGCCGGCAGCACCAGGCAGAGCAGGAACAGCAGGTGGTCGTAGCCGGTCACGATGTGGTGCACGCCTTCGGCGAAGAACGACGCCGGCGCGGCCTCGGGTGCCGCATTCGGGTCGAGCAGCCGCAGCTCGGTGCGGCCATCGGCGAAGCGCAGGTTCGCAATGCCGCGGTGCGTGGCGTCGCTGTCGGTGAAGAGTGAGTAGCGCAGCGGCAGCCCGGCGCTCGCCGCGCAGTCGGCGCGCAGCTTCAGCGCGAGGTAGGTCCCGTCGCTGCGCCGCTCCAGCGCTCGGTCCGTCGGCCGCAGGGTGCAGCCTTCGACCTGCAGCGCCGGCAGTGCGTAGGCTTCGATGGACGGGATCGCGGTGCGCACCTCGCCCCAGGTCAGCTGGCGGTCGCCGTCGGCATCCAGCGGCAGCACGGCGTCGAGGTCGCGCAGCGCGATGTCCCAGCGCACTTGCAGCGACTGCGGCTGTACGTCGATCTGAAGGTAGGCGTCGCTGGCCTTGTGCGCGGCGGCCGGCAGGCTGCAGGTGAACAGCAGCAGCGCGGCGAACAGGCGGCGCGGCGTTTCAAAGAAGGGCTTCGATTCGGCGGTCTTCAAGGCCGGTCTCCTGGATCAGTTGCCGCGCCCACGCGAGCGCCGCGGCGTCGCCGGCAGCCTGCGCGCTGAGCAGCAGCACGAACAAGTCCAGCGGCTCGCGCTGGGTCTTCACGTTCTCGCGGGCGTGGCGCAAGGCGGCCTCGGCGTCGCGCGTGATGTGCAACGAGAACAGCGCACGTTCGCGCGCATGGCCTGCGCCGGCACCGGGGCGCAGATCGGCCTGCGCGAATCGGCGGCGCAGTTCGTCTGCGGCGGCACGGCCTGCGTCGCCGGCGGGGTCGGCGATCGCGATGCGCAGCAGCACGGCATCGCTGTCGGGCTGGCCGTGCAAGACCACCCGGGCCTCGCGCGGCCGGCCTTGCGCGATCAGGAAGTCGGCGTACGCGATCGCCGTGTAGCCGCCAGGCTGCGTGCGCAGTGCGGTGCGATAGGCCGCGCCGGCCGCGTCGGCGCCGCC
>DATKCI010000203.1:0-3543 GCA_035513255.1 Piscinibacter sp.
GCCGCGACCACGGTGCCGCCCGGGCACATGCAGAAGCTGTAGACCGAGCGGCCGTTGCGGCAGTGGTGCACCAGCTTGTAGTCGGCCGCGCCGAGCAGCGGATGTCCGGCCTGCGGGCCAAAGCGCGCCGCGTCGATCAGCGACTGCGGGTGCTCGATGCGGAAGCCGACCGAAAAGGGTTTGGCCTCGAGGAACACCCCGCGCGCATGCAGCATCGCGAACGTGTCGCGCGCGCTGTGGCCGACCGCGAGCACCACGTGGTCGGCGCGCAACTGCTCGCCATCGGCCAGCGTCACCCCGCGCACGTGGCGCACGCCGGCGGCGTCGCTCTCCACCAGCACGTCGTCGACGCGGCTGGAAAAGCGGATCTCGCCGCCGAGCGACTCGATCGTCGCGCGCATGGCCTCGACCATCCCGACCAGCCGGAACGTGCCGATGTGCGGCTTGCTGACGTAGGCGATCTCCTCGGGCGCGCCGGCCTTGATGAACTCGGCGATGACCTTGCGACCGTAGTGCATCGGATCGCTGATCTGGCTCCACAGCTTGCCGTCGGAGAACGTGCCCGCGCCGCCCTCGCCGTACTGCACGTTCGACTCCGGGTTCAGCACCTTCCTGCGCCACAGCCCGAACGTGTCGACCGTGCGCTCGCGCACCGCCTTGCCGCGCTCGAGGATGATCGGCCGGAAGCCCATCTGCGCCAGCACCAGCCCCGCGAACAACCCGCACGGCCCGGTGCCGATCACGACCGGGCGCAACGGCAGGTCGGCGGGCGCGTGGGCGACGAACTTGTAGGTGGTGTCGGGGGTCGGGGCGACCTTGTGCAGGGGGGCGTGGTGGGTAACGGTCTTGCCGATGGCAGCACGGGTGCTGCCTACTTTTCCGGTCGCGGTGACGGTGGCCGCTTCCTCATCTTGCAGACGCTGCAGAATCTCCGCCTCGCGCGGCGTCTCCACATCCAGCGAATAGATCAGCACGATCGCGCCACGCTTGCGCGCGTCGTAGCTGCGCTTGGCGACCGTGAACGCGGTCAGATCATCGGCGGCGATCTCAAGCCGCGCCAGGATCGCGTCGGCGAGCGCGGACTGCGCATGGTCCAGCGGCAGCTTGATGTCGGTGAGTCGGAGCATGCGAAGGTTTCCGCTGGATATTTCATGAACCAGTTACAAGGTGCAGCAGCGTGGCGGACGTCGGTAAGAACACCGATGGCTCTGCCGGAAGACTTTAATAAGCGACCAAATCGCGGCCATAGCATAGGCTAGCTTTACCAAGCAGCCAATCTTGGGTATATAGGAAAGCCAGCCTTTCATAGCGCCCAGGCCATGCCATCGATCCGTGCAGGCCGTTATATCAAGCAGTTGCGCGGCTACCGGGCCTTCATCCCCGCCACGTTGCCGCCGGAGCCGCCGCTGGCCTATGACAACGAGATGCAGGCGCTGCTGTCGAAAGCCGACCGCGCACTGGGGCGTCTGGACGGCTCCATCCAGACCCTGCCCGACCCGGACTTGTTCATTCTGATGTACGTCCGCAAGGAAGCGGTGCTGTCCAGTCAGATCGAGGGCACCCAAAGCTCGCTGAGCGACGTGCTGGAGGCCGAGGCGAAGATCCTCGATCCGGACCGGCCGCGTGACGTGGATGAGGTGTTGAACTACGTCGGAGCGATGCGCCACGGCCTGGCCCGGCTGGACGAGCTGCCGGTATCCACGCGCCTGATCAAGGAAATCCACGAGCGGCTGATGCGGGGCGTACGCGGGCAGGAACGGCAACCGGGCGAACTACGCACCAGTCAGAACTGGATCGGACCGGGCGGCTGCACGTTGGACGACGCCAGCTTTGTGCCGCCCCCGCCCGACGAGGTACCGGTGGCGCTGTCGAACCTCGAGCGCTTCCTCCACGACGACTCGCCGATGCCGGCGCTGATGAAGATCGGCCTGGCTCATGCCCAGTTCGAGACCATCCACCCGTTCCTCGACGGCAACGGCCGCGTCGGCCGCCTGCTGATCACCTTCCTGCTGTGCGAGGCGAGCATCCTGCAGGCGCCGGTGCTGTACCTGTCCTGGTACTTCCGGCGCCACCGCAGCCGCTACTACCAGCTGCTGCAGGCGACCCGCGACGACGGCGACTGGGAGGGCTGGCTGAAGTTCTTCCTGGAAGGCGTGATCGCGGTAGCGAAGGAGGCGACGGATACCGCGCGCAACATCGTCGCCCTGCGCGAGCGCCATCGCAGCCTGATCACCGAGCGGCTCGGCCGCGTCGCCGGCAACGGCCTGCGCGTACTCGAAACGCTGTACACGCAGCCGATCATCTCGGTCAACCGGGTGATGGAGCTCACCGGCACCACCTACCCCGCCGCCGCCGCCCTCGTCAGCCGCATGCTCGAGGCCGGTCTGCTGTCGGAAATCACCGGCAACGCCCGCAACCGCCGCTACCGCTACGGCGACTACATCGAATTGTTCTCGGAGCGGAACGATGCGCGTGTGGAGCGTTGAGGTTTGCGTGAAAACTCCGATGCGTTTCAAACTTTTCTGGGTGTCCGGTCCGCCGATCTGCGGCGGATAGCCGCACGCACGCGCGGCGAACACTCCGCCGACGAGCTGGCATCGGAAGCGTGGCTCATCGCCATCGAGATCGGTCAGAAACGCGGCTGGAGCTTCGACTTCGGCAACGAGGACGACCAGGACACGTTGTTCGCCTGGATGCATAACCGCTTCGTGAAGTACGCCAATAAAGTCGTGCGCCATGCGATCAAGCTGGATCGCAACTGGGACGATGAAGACAGCGAGCAAACCGGCGCGGCACTTGCGCGCCTGCTGACGGCACCGATCGAATCCGACCCACATACCCGCCAGCGCCTCCACGAAGAGCAACAGGACATGTTCGCGGTCACCCGCGTCAGCTACTCCGAAGCCGCCGCGTATGTGCTGTTGCTGATCCGCGTCGACTGGCACGCCGACGATCTGGCCGTGCTGCTGGGTATCGGCCTTGGCGCGCTTGGAAGGCGACTGAAGGCGTCCGGCCTGCGCGCACGCGTGCAACCCTCCTTGTTCGACGGGGTAGACGTCATGGATCCAGCATTCTTGCCTTGGCGGCGTCGCCCATTGTTGCCGCCACGAAAGAACCTCCACATAGTGGTGCCGCAGATTTCGATCAGCTTCTAGACACAGACGACGTCACAGCAACTGTCGCTCCAGGGCGCTTTTGCGATCCCGCCAGTCCGGCATGATCGCGCGCTACTCGCACCGCGCCGACCTCGACGAGATCGAGGGTAACGGCTGCAACCTCAACATCCCGCGCTAGGTCGACACCTTCGAGGCCGATGCCGAGATCGACGTTGCTGCGGTCGAGCAAGAGATCGAGCGTCTGGAAGATGAGCTGGCCGGCGTACGCGCGCGGATGAAGCAGTAGCTCAGGGAGTTCGGGATACGAGCGGAAAAACCACGCAGCCGCCGGTGCCTCCGGCGGGCCGACGAAGCAGACTCCCAACAACCCTAAGTCGCTTCGGCGACGTCATCGTCGGCCACTGCCAGGCCTCGGGGGCGAACCGCG
>DATKCI010000204.1:0-30063 GCA_035513255.1 Piscinibacter sp.
GAGGGAGAGGGGACAACACGGAGTGCCCACACCATGACCATCGCCATCACCCCCACCCAAGTCCCCGTCGTCGTCGACGAATCCAAATGCATCGCCGAAAAGGGCTGCACAGTCTGCGTCGACGTCTGCCCGCTCGACGTGCTCGCGATCGACCTCGTGAAGAACAAGGCCTTCATGAAGTTCGACGAGTGCTGGTACTGCCTGCCCTGCGAGCAGGACTGCCCGACCGGCGCCGTCAGCGTGAACATCCCCTACCTGCTGCGCTGAGGCCGACGACCATGAGCCTCAACACGTTGACCGAACGCCTGACCGACGCCGACGCCACCGTGCGCCGCCTCGCGGTGATGGACCTGCCGTACAGCGACGAAGACGACATCGTGCCGCTGCTTTTGCCGCGTCTCGCGGACGACGATGCGCTGGTGCGCACCGAGGCGGTCCGCGCGCTCGAAGGTTTCGAGCAGCATGACGTCGTGGCCGCGCTCGCAACGATGCTGCTCGACCCGAGCACCGGCGTGCGCCAGGCTGCGGCCGACGTGCTCGCCGAGTTGAAGGAAACCGAGTCGGCCGCCCCGCTGCTGCCGATGCTGCTGTCCGGACCGCCCGACGCCCGCGCCTCGGCGTTCCGCGCCGTGCGCGCACTGCGCTCGCCGCAGGCCTTCGAGCCGGCGATGCAATCGCTGCGCGACGCCGACGCCGCCGTGCGCCGCGAAGCCGTCGGCGTGCTCGGCTACCTGAAGGACCCTGCGGCCGTCGGTGAACTCGCCGAAGTGGCCGCCAACGACCCTGACGGCGAGGTGCGCCGCATCGCGATCGGCGCGCTCGGCTACTCGACGACGGTCAGCGTTCTGCCGGCCTTGACCCGCGCGCTGTCCGACAGCCTCTGGATGGTGCGCGAAGAGGCCGCGCAAACCATCGGCAAGCTGCGGCTCGCACTCGCGATCCCCGATCTCGTGCGTGCGATGGAGGACGACTACTGGCAGGTGCGTGTGAAGGCCGCGCGCAGCCTGGGCCTGCTGAAGGCAGAGGCCGGGTTGCCTGCACTCGTCGCGTCGCTCACGCATGCGGTCAGCAACCTGCGCAAGGAGGCAGTGATCGCCCTCGGCGAGATCGGCGACAAGCGCGCGATCGCGCCGCTGGAGGCGTCACTCGCCGACCCGGACCCCGATGTGCGCAAGCTCGCCCGCCTCGCCCTCACGGCGATCGGTCTTGCAGGAGGAATGACGCCATGACCTTCGCCGTGACCGAAGCCTGCATCCGCTGCAAGTACACCGACTGCGTGAGCGTCTGTCCGGTCGACTGTTTTCACGAGGGACCGAACTTCCTCGTGATCGACCCGGACGTGTGCATCGACTGCGCCGTCTGCGTGCCCGAGTGCCCCGTCAACGCGATCGTCGCAGAGCACGAACTGGCGCCCGAGCAGCAGCACTTCCTCGAGCTGAACACCCGCCTTTCGAAGCAGTGGCCGGTGATCACCCAGGCGCGCGACCCCCTTCCCGACGCCGAGACCTGGGCCAGCGTCCCGGCGAAGTTCGAGCAGTTGCAGGCATGAGGCCCATCGCGCTCCTCCACCCGTTCGGGCTGAGCCTGTCGAAGCCGCGCGCCGGCACTTCGACAGGCTCAGTGCGAACGGACAGCGGAGGTTCGCCGCAAGACAGCCGCGCCCCGAGCGCACCAGTCCACGGCAAGTGGCATCTGTCTTGCAAGCGAGGAGACCAGACGCTTCCCTCTCATCCAAGGAGATCCAACCCATGAAGCACATCATCTTGCGAGCCGCCACCGTCCTGGCGTTCGCTTTCGCCCTCCCCGTCTTCGCGAAGCAGGAGGTCGTGATCGGCATCGGCACCCAGAACACCACGACCAACACCGTCACCGGCGGCGTGGTGCTCAAGGAAATGAAGCTGATCGAGAAGTACCTGCCGAAGACCGGCAAGTACAAGGACATCGAGTTCAAGTTCGACTGGCAGAACTTCACCTCCGGCCCGCCGATCACCAACGGCATGATGGCCAAGAAGCTGCACATCGGCATGATGGGCGACTACCCGCTGCTCGTCGCCGGCGCCACCGGCCAGGCGCAGCCGGGCAACGAGACCCAGCTCGTCGCCGTGATCGCCTACAACGCCTTCGGCTCGGGCAACGGCATCGTCGTGCACAAGGACTCGCCGTACTACCAGTTCGACGACCTGAAGGGCAAGCTCGTCTCGGTGCCGTTCGGCTCCGCGGCGCACGGCATGGTGCTGCAGGCGCTGCAAGCGCGCGGCTACCCGAGCGACTTCTTCAGCCTCGTGAGCCAGAGCCCCGAGGTCGGCACGACCAACCTGCAGGAGAAGAAGATCGACGCGCACGCCGACTTCGTGCCCTTCGCCGACCTGCTACCGCACCGCGGCTTCGCGCGCAAGATCTTCGACGGCGTGGAGACCAAGGTGCCGACCTTCCACGGCGTGATCGTGCGCAAGGACTTCGCGACCGAGTACCCCGAGGTCGTCGTCGCCTACATCCGGGCGCTGATGGAAGCCAATGCCTGGCTGCGCGCCGACCCGGTGGGTGCCACGACCAAGGTCGAGGAGTGGACCAAGATCGAGAAGGAAGTGGCCTACCTGTACCTCGGCCCCGGCGGCATCCACACGCTGGACCCGACGATCAAGCCGCGCTGGCTCGACACGATCAAGATCGGCCACGAGGTGCTCACCAAGCTGAACCGCGTGAAGCCGCTGGACATCGCCGCCTGGGTCAACGAAACCTATGTGCGCGAGGCCTTCAAGCAACTGAAGCTCGACTACGAGGCGCAAAAGCAGTCGCTCGCCGGTTACGAGATCGCCGGCACCGACACGCTGTGCAAGACGGCGATCACGCGGCCCAAGGAGGCCGGCGAGGTGTGGATCGACGTCGTGGGCACGCAGCCGCATGCATCGCCGACCTGCACGCTGGCCGCCATCGCGAAGCTCGAAGGCTCGGGCAAGAAGGTGCGCGTGGCCTACCTCACCGACCATGCACTGGGCATCAAGCTCGTCGCCGACAAGGCCTTCTACGCGGTGAACGCGACCGATCCGAAGAAGCCGGTGATCGTGCCCTTCCTGTTGAAGAAGGACGCCGAAGCACACGCCGCGACGATCGGCGGCAAGCTCGCGACCTACAGCGAAGCGATGGCCATCGCGGCCGCGCCCTTCTGACCAGAGAGACGGAGTCCGCCCATGTCCACCGCCCCGCTGCGCCGAGTCCAGGACACCGCCTCGCGCGATGAACCGCCCCATCCGGGCCCGGGACTCGCACGCCTGGAAGACGTGATGCGCCCGCAGCTGGTTCCCGCCGCGGCGCCCGCCCCCCGGCGCGCGGCGGGTCGGCTGCTCCCCTGGCTGCGCGAGCACGCCGTCGGCCACCTGATGGCGGTGTGCTCGCTCGGCGCCATGGTGCTGTTCTGGCATGTCGCCACGACCTACCGGCTCGACTTCTACATCCGCTTCAGCAACATCCCCACGCCGGCCGACGTGATCGACTCGGTGATGCAAGTCAGCAGCAACGGCAAGTTCATCACCAACATCGCCATGAGCCTGCGCCGCATCTTCCTCGGCTTCGCGATCGCCACTGTGCTCGGCGTGGCGCTGGGTCTGCTGATCGGCCGCTACCGCCTGGCGCGCGGCTTCCTGTTCCCGGCGATGGAAACGCTGCGTCCGATCCCCGCGATCGCGTGGGTGCCGATCTCCATCATGTTGTGGCCCGACAACGAGGTCAGCATCGTCTTCATCACCTTCATCGGCGCGTTCTTTCCGATCCTGTTGAACACGGTCAGCGGCGTGCAGGCGGTGGACGGCGTGCTGCTTCGCGCCGGGCAATGCCTGGGGGCGAAGGAGCGCCAGCTAATGTGGCATGTGGTGCTGCCCGGCGCCGCGCCGCAGATATTCACCGGGCTGGCCGTCGGCATGGGCGTGGCCTGGGTCTCGCTGATCGCCGCCGAAATGATCTCCGGCCAGTTCGGCATCGGCTACTTCACATGGGAGGCCTATTCGCTGATCTCGTATGCCGACATCGTGCTCGGCATGATCACGATCGGCGTGCTGGGCCTGGTGTGCAGCGGGCTGATCCGGATGGCCGGAAAGAGCCTGATGCCGTGGCTGTCCTTCTCGATGCCCAATGGAGCCCCGCGATGAACAACGCCACGCCGAAAGGCCACATCGAAATCCGCGACGTCTCGGTGCGTTTCGGCCGCAACGGCAGCAGCACCGAAGCGGTGAGCCGCGTCTCGCTCGACGTGGCACCGGGCGACTTCGTCACCGTGATCGGCCCGTCGGGCTGCGGCAAGTCGACCTTGCTCAACATCGTCGCCGGTTTTCTTCGTCCGACCGAGGGCGAGGCCCTGCTCGACGGCGCTGCGATTTCCGGCCCCGGAGCGGACCGCGGCGTCGTCTTCCAGCAGTACTCGCTGTTCCCGTGGATGACGGTTCGCAAGAACGTCGAGTTCGGCCTGAAGATGCAGGGCATCAACGCCAACTCCCGCGAACCCGCGGCCCGCTCGCTGCTCGGCATGGCCGGTCTGCTCGCGTTCGAGAACCACTACCCCGACCAGCTCTCCGGCGGCATGAAACAGCGCGTGGGCATCGTGCGCGCGCTCGCCACGAGCCCGCAGGTGCTGCTGATGGACGAGCCCTTCGGCGCGCTCGACTCCCAGACGCGCACGGTGATGCAGGAGATCCTCACCAACATGTGGCAGCAGTTGCGCCTGTCGGTGCTGTTCATCACGCACGACATCGAAGAGGCGATCTTCCTGTCGGAAAAGGTCTACGTGATGACCGCGCGGCCCGGCCGCATCAAGGCCGAGATTCCGATCCCGCTGCCGCGCCCGCGCACGCCGGACATGATGGCCTCGCCGACCTTCCATGCGCTGGTGCGGCAGCTGAAGGGCCTGATCCGCGAAGAGAGCCTGGCGGCCATGGGCAGCGAACTCGGTGCGTCGGGGCTGCAGGGCCTGGACCACCACTTCGCCCACGACGGCATGAAGGCCTTGACGTGAACGAGACCCTCCCGCTCGACGAGCACCGTTTCCCGCTGACCATCCTCGACCACCAGGCCTCCGGCGTACTCGAGCTCTCCTGGCAGGACGGCACCGTCAGCCGCCTGCCGCACGGGCTGCTACGATCGCTGTGCCGTTGCGCCGGCTGCGAGCAGCAGTTCCGCACGCAAGGCCGGCGGCCCGAGGTCTCACCCGACCTGCGGCTCGCCGACATCCGCCCGATCGGCGACAAGGGGCTGAACCTTCACTTCACCGACGGCCACGGCCGCGGCATCTACCCGTGGGCCTATCTGGGGCAGATCGCCCGCGAGCGTTCCGGCCTGCGGGAAGTGTTTGTCCCAAGGGCGATAGCCAACCCCGCGCCAGCCACGCACGCTTGACGCTTCAATCCATCAGCACGACACGACCATGGCCCAACTCGGCACCGAACGCGTTCTGCACGTCCACCACTGGAACGACACGCTCTTCTCCTTTCGCACCACGCGAGATCCGGCACTGCGCTTTCGCAACGGCCACTTCGTGATGATCGGCCTGCCGGTCGAAGGCAAGCCGCTCTTGCGCGCCTACAGCGTGGCCAGCGCCAACCACGACGAGCACCTCGAGTTCTTCAGCATCAAGGTCGAGAACGGCCCGCTGACGTCCCGGCTGCAGCACCTGCAGCCGGGCGACGAGATCATCGTCGGCCGCAAGCCGGTCGGCACACTCGTGCTCGACGACCTGCGGCCGGGCAAGCGCCTGTACCTGCTGTCCACCGGCACCGGGCTCGCCCCCTTCATCAGCATCATCCAGGACCCCGAGACCTACGAGCGCTTCGAAAAGGTCGTGCTGGTGCACGGCGTGCGGCAGGTCGACGAGCTCGCCTACGCCGACTTTTTCCAGCACCAGTTGCCGGAGCACGAGTTCCTCGGCGAGATGCTGCGCGACAAGCTGATCTACTACCCGACCGTCACCCGCGAGCCCTTCCGCAACCAGGGCCGGCTCACCGACCTCATCGCCTCCGGCAAGCTCGCGGCCGACGTTGGCCTGCCGCAGATCGATGCCGCGGAAGACCGCGTGATGATCTGCGGCAGCGAGGCGATGCTGAAGGACGCCTGCAAGCTGCTCGACAAGCGCGGTTTCCACATCAGCCCGCGCCAGGGCGAGATGGGGGACTACGTGATCGAGCGGGCGTTCGTCGAGAAGTAGGCGCGCCAGACCCCACATGCCCTCCTCCTCCGTTCGGGCTGAGCCTGTCGAAGCCTCGCTTCCACCCTGCACAGGCACTTCGACAAGCTCAGTGCGAACGGAACATGGTGGCGCACCACTCAATCCCGTTCGGGCTGAGCCTGTCGAAGCCCCTGCACCGACGGATGCAAGGCTTCGACAGGCTCAGCCCGAACGGAGAGGGTGGGCGGGCGAGAAGGCCCGGTCCGCCATTGCCCTGCGCTGGCCCGGCGCCGCCCTGTGCGTCGTCATCGCCCTCGCCGCCAGCTTCGCCGCCGGCCTGCACGACGGTCCGCAACTGCTGTACGCGCTCTTCTTCGGCGTGTGCTTCCATTTCCTCGCGGCCGAAGCACAAACCCGCCCCGGGATCGAGTTCTGCGGCCGCACGGTCCTGCGCATCGGCGTCGCGCTGCTCGGCGCGCGCATCACCGTCGCGCAGATCGCCGCGCTCGGGTGGTCCACCGCGGCAATCGTCGTCGCCGCGGTGCTGAGCACGATCGCGATCGGCGTGGCCGTCGCGCGGTGGTTGAAGTTGACGACCGCGCACGGCGTGCTGTCGGGTGGCGCCACCGCGATCTGCGGCGCGTCGGCGGCGCTCGCGCTGTCGGCCGTGCTGCCGCGCTCGCGCGAGCAGGACCGGTTCACGCTGGTCGTCGTCGTCAGCGTCACCACGTTGTCCACGCTCGCGATGCTGCTGTACCCGCTGATCGCGCGCGCATTCGCGCTGCCGCCGCCGCTCGCCGGGTTGTTCCTCGGCGGCACGATTCACGACGTGGCGCAGGTCGTCGGCGCCGGCTACCTGATGAACCCGGCCACCGGCGACCAGGCGACGATCGTCAAGCTGCTGCGGATCTCGCTGCTCGCCTTCGTCGTGATGGCGGTCTCGCTGTCCAGCCTCGCGCGGCGCGCCGACAACAGCGGCGCCACCTCGCGGCCGCCGCTGTTGCCCGGCTTCCTTCAGTTCTTCGTGCTGCTCGTCGCGCTCAACTCGCTCGGCTGGATTCCGCCGGCCTGGCATGGCGCGATCAATGAAGCATCCCGCGGCTGCCTCATCGTGGCCATCGCCGCGCTGGGCGTGAAGACTTCGTTCTCCACGCTGATCGAGGCGGGTTGGCGCTCCTTCGCGCTGCTGTTGATCGAAACCCTGTGGCTCGCCGCCATCGTGCTGGCCGCCGTGCTGGTGATGCGGCCGTAGGCGTCAGCGCTTCATCTGATCGGCCGGCGGGACATCGGCTGCTAAAAAATTGCGCGGCACAAGCTCAAGCCAGTTGCTCGCTGAGCCGCTTGCAGAGGTTTTCGCCGACCGTCGTGAGCTTCAGCGCGCCGCCATCCCACTCGAGCCAGTTCAGAGCGACATAGTCGTCGATGTCTCTTTCGGCAATGTGGGACGCGCGGCGGCGCTTCAGGAGCTCGACGGTGTCGAGCAGGGTTTCGCTCAGCGCATCGCGCCGCAGCGGAAGAAGTGTTCGGGTATGCGGTGTCACGTCAAGCACTCCTGGAGTGAATCGTTCGGGCAAGCGGTTGCTGCCTGAATGCCTGGTGCGACAAGACGCGAACCAGACCATTTTGAAGACTAGCCTGAAAGTCCGCCGCCGCTCTGTGCGGCAGCGCACCGACCAAGGCACAGGCGAGGTCGGGCCGGCCGCGCCATACTTCGGCGTGGAGCGATCGCTGGGCATCGCTCGGGAGAAACGACATGAGCGTGCAATTCGACGCGATCGTCATAGGCGCCGGCCAGGCCGGCCCCTCGCTGGCCGTGCGGCTGGCCACCGCCGGCATGACCACCGTGCTGATCGAACGCGAGCACCTCGGCGGCACCTGCGTCAACGATGGCTGCATCCCGACGAAGACGCTGGTCGCGAGCGCTCGCGCCGCGCACATCGCGCGACGGGCCGCCGACTTCGGCGTGCGGCTCGGCGGGCCGGTCAGCGTCGACATGAAGGCGGTGAAGGCCCGCAAGGACGCCGTCGTGCAGCAGTCGCTCGACGGCCTCGGCAAGTGGCTGGCCTCGACGCCGAAGCTGCGCGTCGTCTGGGGACAGGCCCGTTTCGTCGGCCCGCACGCGGTGGCCGTCGGCGACGAGGTGTTCGAGGCGCCGAAGATTTTCCTCAACGTCGGCGCCCGTCCGGTGCTGCCGGACTGGCCGGGCATCGCCGACGTGAAGGTGCTCACCAACACGACGATGATGGAACTGGACGAACTGCCGGAGCACCTGGTCATTGCCGGCGGGAGCTACATCGGCCTCGAGTTCGCGCAGATGTACCGGCGCTTCGGCTCGAAGGTCACTGTCGTCGAATACGGCGACCGCCTGATCGCACGCGAAGACGAGGAGGTCTCGCGCGAGGTACAGGCCATCTTCGAGCGCGAGGGCATCGAGTTCGTGCTCGGTGCGCGTGACTTCCGCGTGGCACCCGGCACCGGTGGCGGCATCCAGCTGTCGCTTACAGCCGGGGACGTGCCGCGCGACATCGCCGGCAGCCACCTGCTCGCCGCAATCGGCCGGCGGCCGAACACCGACGGGCTCGGGCTGGAAAGCGCCGGCATCACGACCGACGGCAAAGGCTTCATCACCGTCGACGAGCAGCTGCGCACCAACGTCGATGGGGTGTGGGCCCTGGGCGATGCCAACGGGCGCGGCGCTTTCACCCACACCTCGTACAACGACCACGAGATCGTCGTCGCCAACCTGCTGGAGAACGACTCGCGCCGCCTCAGCGACCGCATTCCCGCCTACGCGCTGTTCGTCGACCCGCCGTTGGGCCGCGTCGGCATGACGGAGGCCGAGGTGCGCGCGTCCGGAAAGAAGGCGCTGGTCGCGACGATGCCGATGACCCGCGTGGGCCGCGCAAAGGAACGCGGCGAAACGCAGGGCTTCATGAAGGTGCTGGTCGACGCCGAGACCGAGCGCATCCTCGGCGCGGCGCTGCTGTGCATCGAAGGCGACGAGATCGTTCATTCGCTGCTCGACGTGATGGCGGCCGGCGCGCCGTACACGGTGATCCGCCGTGCGATGCACATCCACCCCACGGTCAGTGAGCTGATCCCGACGCTGCTCGGCGAACTCAAACCGCTCGACTGACACGCCGATCTCAGCGGTGCTTGCGCGACTGCATCAGCGCGCGCAGGCACACCGCCGTGCTCAGCGTCTCGTCGCCGTAGGTCGCGCTGCGCGACACCCGGCCCTGCGCGCGGCCGATGTCCATCCGGATCCACGGCGTCGCCTTCCAGTGGCCCGTCAGCGTCTGCTGCTCGCACAGCACGGAAAGCGCACGTGCCGTCAGGTCGGACGACACGTCCGGCTGCGCCCGGCACAGCAAGCCCACGGCCAGGCCCGTGTCGAGCGGAACGCTCTGCCCCTCGCCCCAACCTCCATCCGGACGCTGGAGACTCAGCAGGTGCCGCAAGGCGCGCAGCGGCGCCTCGTGCCCGGCACCCAGTCGGCTGATCAAAGGCCAGGCCAGCTCGATGACGTATGCCGGGCTCCCGTACCAGCTGCCGGGCCAAGCACCGTCGGCTCCCTGCTGCTTCAGCAACCACTGGAGGCCGGCGGCAATGTCGCCGGCGTGCTGTCGCGCGTTCGCCTGCTGCAAGGCGGCATGGAACCGCGCACAGACATCGGCGTCGGCGCCATCGCCCCAATGGCGATCGACGGCGCACCGCATCAGCGAGCGCGCGGCGGGCGCGTCTTCCGGCGCGATCAGCCACGTGCTCAGCGAACCGTCGGCCCGCCGTCCCGCCAGCGCCAGCTCGATCGGCCGTTCGCACAGCCGAAGATGCTCCGGTGCCACCCGCGCGAACAGGCTGATGGCCGCCGCAAGGCTGTCAACGTCCGGCGGCAGCTCGGGCAGCTCGGGGAAGTAGCTCCATCCGCCGGCGCGGTCGGCAAGCCGCCCCTGCGCCACGTAGTGCGCTTCCCGCCGCGCAATGTCGCGCAACTC
Organism: Piscinibacter sp.; assembly: GCA_035513255.1. Lineage (GTDB taxonomy): Bacteria > Pseudomonadota > Gammaproteobacteria > Burkholderiales > Burkholderiaceae_C > Albitalea. The sequence goes on from DATKCI010000204.1 coordinate 10,144, forward strand.
GTCCTGCCACGCCGGGTCGTCGTCGACCGTCTCGCCGATGTCGAGCAACACACCGGCGAGCACCGAGCGCGTGAACAGGTCCGAGGCTTGGTGCTGAGCCCCCCACGTGAAGCCCGCCCATGCCGGAAACTGCATCACGTGCGCGGTGCCGGGGAAGCCCCGGCGCGCCTGTTCCATCAGCCAGGCGCGGGCCCGCGCAGCGGCCTCGTCGACCGTCGGCGGACCCTGCTTCATGCCATGCGCCTGCGAGTCAAGCCGTCACGTTGAAGGCATTCAGCAAGGTGTGGTTTTTGCCTCCCATGCTGACCGTGACGTCGCGGTTGCCGAGCGCCGCGAGGTTGCCGATGTCGAACACGCACTGCACCGTCGTGCTGTCGATCACCGCGATGTTGAGCGCGCTGACGCTGGTGCCGTTCACGTTGACGTTCTGCACCGCCGCGGCGGGGTCGATGAACTTGTCGCCTGCGATTGTTTCGCTGAGCCGCGGATCGGCGTTGAACGCGGGGTCGTAGTCGTCTCTGCAGCTCTCGCACAACCTGTTGATCAGGTCAGTGACATCGGCCATGTTGGCTCTCCTGGTGGTGGGTTTGACTGCGGGGAACGGGACTCGGCAGGGGAACGTGGGGCTGCCATGCGGCGGGCTCGCCGACGTCGATGCCGTGCCGCGCGATGAACGCCAGCGCGGTCTCGCGCAGCGCCTGAACGCGTCGCACGGCCGCGTCGACGGCGCTCACCGACGGCGCACGCGCACCGCCGAGCACCGCCGACAGCGGCGGCAGCATGTCGGGGTGATGGGCGCGCAGGTCCGGCATCACCGCGCGCTCGGGCCGGATGAACGACAGCGGCTGGCGCACACCTTCGCGAACACGCTGGTGGATCATCGCGATGCGCGCCAACGAATAGGCGCAGTAGCGCAGGTAGAACACGGCGCTGGCGCGGTGGCCGCCGTCCGCCATCTCGCGCGCGGCCGCGATTCGAAAGGCCGGCTCCCGCGGCGACGACCAGGAGCGGTACTCGCTGCGCGTGCCGCTGCGCATCGTGTCGTGCCACGCGGGCTCGGGACAGTGGCGCATGATGTGGGCATGCAGCGCGCGCAGCGGCTGCTCGAGCGCGGCGGGATCGGTCTCGAGCGCGAGCGTCGCGCGCATCGGTTCGGCGAGCCGCTGGCCCGTGAGCGCTTCCAGTGCGTCCAGATGGAGAAAGGGGCGCGTGTAGACGTTGGGGCCCACGCGCCTCGCCGCATCGAGCATCGCCGCGAAACACGCGGCGTGCGCCATGTGCTGCCAGAACAGCGCGAGCGCCGGGAAATCCCAGGTCACGCCGACTTCGCGCACCGTCAGGCGGCCCATTTCCGGGAAACCGCAGAGCCGCTCGGCCTGCGGCCCGCGCTGCCAGGACAGCCCGCGCACGGCCTCCTGTGCCGCGGCACCGAGGCCGGCACCGTCCGCTACCGGCCGGCTGCTCAACAGGCGATGCGTGATCAGCCCCTGGCCGGCCAGACGCGCGGGGTCGTGCAGCAAGGCGAACGGCAGGCGGATCAGGTCGAGCGTCGGGGCACCGTCGCGCTCGGGCTGCAGCCGCTCGATGCGAAGGTCGTCGCCGGCATCGAACACCAGCAGGTCGAGCTCGCCGGTGCTCGGCGAGTCCGGTTCATTGCGCGTCGTTTGCAGGAAGACGATCGCTTCGCCCCATCCCGGGCGATGCACGAGCCATTCGATGGCATCGGCTTCCCTGCATGTGCCCATGAGCGACCTCGGCAGCCAAACGGTCGGTGGCCCCGACACCAAAGCCTTGTCCTCTCGGTGGACGATTGCGGGGATGAGGCGCAAGCGTAGCCGGAACCGCCGGATCGCAAACCCCAAAGGATAGGGGTCGCCGCCGCGTCACCGCGTCTTCAAGCGCAGCCACCGCTCCCGCACCCGATCGCGCAGGCGACGCTTGCGGCCCATGAACAGCAGGTACAACAGCGGTACGACGTACAGCGTCAGCACGGTCGAGAACGCAAGCCCCCAGACGATGCTCGCCGCCACCGGTCCCCACAGCAGGCTCTTGCCGCCCAGCCCGGTGGCCAGCGCGAACAGACCGCCGATCGTCGTGGCCGAGGTGATGATGATCGGCACGACGCGCCGGCGCGCGGCCCACACGACCGCATGCAGCGTGCTCATGCCGCGCGCCCGCCGCTCGTTGGCCGCGTCGATCAGCACGATCGCCGAGTTGACCGCAATGCCGGCTAGCGCGATCACGCCGTACATCGTGAACAGCGACAGCGGGTTGCGCGTGAGCGCAAGGCCGAAGGTCACGCCGGTGAACGCCAGCGGCACCGACACGAGGATCATCAGCGGCTGCCAGTAGCTGACGAACTGCGTGGCGAGGATCAGGAAGATCAGACCGACGCCCAGCGCGAACAGCACGCCCATCGCGTCGAGGCTTTCCTGGATGTCCTCGAGCTCGCCGGAGAACTCGAGGTCCACGCCCGGGTACTGCACCCGCAGCGACTCCCAGGCCTGTTGCACCTGCTCGTTGGCCTGCTGCGTGTTGACCGCGTCGGGGTCGTCCTTCGGGTCCTGCAGGTTGGCCTCGACGGCGATCGTGCGGCGGAAGTTGTAGTGGCGTATGAAGCCCTTGCCGTCCTCGACGTCGGCGTCCAGCAGCGCGGACAGGCGCGTCACCTGGCCGTTCGGCAGCGTCAGCGGCTCGGCGAGCACCGCGATCGGATCGTCACGCACACGCGCCGGTGCACGCACGCGCACCTCGATCTTGTTGCCCTCCTCGCGCGTGAACGCGACGATCTCGCCGTCGACCTGGATGCGCACGAGCCGCGCGAGCTGCGCGGCGTCCAGCCCGGCGTTTCGCACCGCGTCGAAGTCGAAGTTCAGCACCAGCTTCGGCCGGCCCGGCACGTCGTCGTCGCTCACGTCCTTGGTGCCGGGCACCTGGGTCACGAGCTGCTTCACCGCATCGGTGGCGCGGCGCAGCTGCGCATAGTCGTCGCCGCGCACCTTGATGTTGATCGGCTTGCCCGCCGGCGGCCCACCCGACAGCAGCGTGAAGGTCTTGCGTCCGGGCCCCGGAAGCGCTTCGATCTCGGCACGCATCGCCTCGACGATGTCGGCGACTTCGCGGCCATCGCCGCGCGGGTTCAGCGACACGGTGACCTGGCCGTAGGGGTCGCCGTAGACCGGCTCGGTCTCGGTGAACTTCAAACCGGCGAGCGACACGACCGAGCGCGCCTCACCTTCTTCGAGCCGGCGGCGCACCGCGCGCTCCACCGCCTCGGTTTCAGCCAGCGTCTGCTCCAGCGTCGACTGCGACGGCATGTCGACGTTGACGTAGAAGATGCGCATCGCGTCGAACGCGAAGAACTGGACCTTCACGAGTCCGGTGGCGAACAAGGCCACCGCGCCGCCGACCAGCAGGAACGACGCGAAGATGGACCAGCGCGCCCGCCGCAGCACGACGGCCAGCGTCTTGCCGTAGATCAGCCGGATGCGGCGATTGAACTCGTTGCGCCAGTGCTGCGAACGAGACGGCTTGTCGAGCCGCAGGTTGATCGCGGTGACGTGCGTGGGCAGCATCCAGAACGCCTCGGCGAGACTGATCAGCAGCGCCATCGTCACGACGAACGGAATCACGAACATGAACTTGCCGACGATGCCCGGCAGCAGCATCAGCGGCAGGAAGGCAGCCATCGTCGTGAGCACCGACGCGAGCACCGGTTTGAAGACCTCGGCCACCCCTTCGACCGCGGCATCGAAGATCTGCATGCCGCGCTGCACCTTGTAGTAGATCGCCTCGACGACGACGACCGCATCGTCGACCAGCATGCCCAGCGCGATGACGATGCCCAGCAGCACCGAGATGTTCAAGGTGTGCCCGAGCGCATGCAGGATCGCCAGCGTGCCGGCGAGCGAGAACGGAATCCCGATGGCCACCAGCACGCCGACGCGCCAGCCGAGAAACAGCCAGCAGATGCCAAGCACCGAGATGAGGCCGAACAGCGCGTTCGATTCCATCACGCCGATCGCCTCGCGCGTCGGCACGGTCTGGTCGTCACTGAGCACGAGAGCGAGCCCCGTGGCAGCCAGCGCCGGGTTTCGCTGGTCGATGTAGTCGCGCAGCCGGTCCACGAGGTGCAGCGTGTTGGTCTGCGCCTTCTTCGTGACCGCGAGGCTCACCGCCGGGCGGCCTTCGAGGCTTGCGTACTGGCTCGCCGGCTCGCGTGCGCGCTCGATGCGCGCCACGTCGCCGAGCTGGGCCCCGGCGCCCGGGCGGGCACGGTTCGTCACCGGGATGTCGGCCAGCCGCTCGGGATCGGTCGAGATGCCCTGCGCCGTGACGGACCAGGCGCCGCCCTGCGTCTTCAGCGTGCCGGCCGACGTGTCGCGAAAGACGCTGCGCACCGCGTCGGCGACGTCGGTGGCGCTCAGGCCGCGCGCGACCAGCGCGGCGTTGTCGGGCGTGATCAGGATCTCCGGGTCGCGCAGCCCCGACGCATACACCTGGTCCACGCCGGCCAGTCCCTCGAGGTCGAGCTTGATGCGCCGTCCGGCCTCGCGCAGCGTCTCGTCGTCGGCCTGTCCAAGCAGCAGCAGCTGCGCCGTCGGAAAGCCGTTCGATGTGGTGATTTCGAGGATGAACGGATCGGCCGCTTCGCTCGGCAGCTCGGTGTTGGCCTTGTTTTGCACTTCGCGCCGCAGGTCGGTCACGCGCTTGTCGAACGTCGCCGGCGAGATCTCTCGAAACCGAACCAGCATGCTCGACACGTTCTCGCGGCTCGTCGACACGACGAAGCGCAGGTCGGCCACGCCGCGGATGCCGTCTTCCAGCGGGTTGGTGACGAGGCGCTCGACGTCCTCGGCCGACGCGCCCGCCAGCACGGTGGTGATGCCGACCCAGTTGAAGTTGATCTCCGGGTCCTGGGCCCGCGGCATCGTCACGTAGGCGATGATGCCCAGCACCAGCACCACGGCGAACATCACGTTCGCGAGCGGATGGTTGCGGATCAGCGCGCGCAGCAATCTCATCGCCGTTCCGCCTTCAACGTGGCACGGCGACGGCTTGGCCGTCGCGCAACGCGGCTTGGCCGCTGACGACGACCTGCGCCTGCGCCGGCAGCGACACCGATGCCGCACGACCTTCCTGCGCATCGGGCAGCGGCACGAACTTCGCCTTCTCCGCCTCGACGACGAACACGCCGAGCCGGCGCTCGCGCTGCACGAGCAACGCCGCCGGCAGATGCGGCCGCGGATCGCGCCAGCGCAACTGGCCGGCGCTGCCGACCACCGCGGCGGCCTGCGGCGCCAACCGAACCTCGACCGTGCGGGCCGGCTGGCTGACCGTGGACGCGACGCGCAGCAGCTTCAGCGGCACGCTGCCCTCGGAGCCGACGAACTCCAACTGCTCGCTGGCACGCAGGCTGGCCACGTCGGCCAAGGCCACCTGCGCGCTCACTTCCGCCGCGTCGGTCTGCGTCAACACGTACAGCGGCGCGCCGGCCGCGACGAATTCGCCGGTCTGCGCGAGCCGTTCGCTGACGCTCGCGTCGAACGGAGCGGTGATGCGCGTCTTCGCGAGCGCGTTGCGCGCGCTCGCGAGTTGGGCGCGGTTGGCGGCGAGCTCGGTCCGCACCAGCTGCACCTCGGTCTCGCGCGCGTTGAGCGCCTCGCGCGAAAAAAATCCCTCGTCGACCAGCTCGCGCGCACGCTGCAACTGCTGCTGCGCGAGCTTCAGCCGGGCCTGGCTTGCCTGCACCGCGGCGGCCGCGCGGTCGCGCGCCAGCCGGTGGTCCGTGGCGTCGAGCTCGACCAGCAGCGCACCGCGGCGCACCGTGCCGCCGGTGTCGACGGTCCAGCGCACCACGCGCCCCGGCACTTCGGCGGCGAGGCGCGCCTCGTTGCGCGGCACCACCGTGGCGGGCGCCTCGCGCTGCGGATGCAACGCCACCTGCTCGAACGGCTGGGTCTTGATGCCCGGCGCCGATGCCGCGTTCGACGGCGGCTGCTGGGCGATCGCACCCACGCTGGACAAGCACACCCAGAGGGCAACGAGGAGGCGATGTGTCATGGTGGTGTCGTTCTGGCGCCGACGCGCACAAACAGGCGTCACACCGCTCGCGCAGGCACGGATGGTGGATGGCAAGGGCTGGAATCTATCACCCCGTCCGTTGCCCGATGGGCGCGTGGACCCGCCGGCCCTATGGAATGGCGCGTGCCAGCAACTGCATGAAGCGTTGCGGATCGACGTTCGAGCCGCAGACGATCAGCGCGACGCGCTTTCCGTCGAGACGCTCACGCAGCGGCCCGAGCAGTGCCGCCGTGGCCGCAGCGGCCGCCGGTTCGGCAACGAGCTTCATGTCGCGGTACAGGTGCAGCATCGCGCGGCACAACTCGTCGTCGGAGACCCGCACGATGTCGTCGACGAAGCGGCGGCACACGCCGAAGCTGTACGGCAGCGCATACGGGGCGCCGAGGCTGTCGGCCACCGTGTCGACGGTGTCGAGCGTGACGGTGCGGCCGGCCTCGAAACTGCGAGCCATTGCGTCGGCCCCGACCGGTTCGACGCCGAAGACCTGGCACTGCGGCGCCACCTGCTTGACCGCTGCGGCGACACCGCCGCACAGTCCGCCGCCGCCCACCGGCACGATCACCGCATCGAGACCGGGCACCTGCGCCATCAGCTCGAGGCCGACCGTCGCGGTGCCCTGCGCCGTCAGCGGACCGTCGAACGGGTGGATCATCGTGCGGCCTTCGTCGGTGACCAGTTGTTGCGCGAGCGCGAAGGCGTCGTGGATGGTGTCGGTGAGCAGCACGTCGGCGCCGTCGGCGCGACAGGCCGCCACCCGCGCCGGACTCGCGTGCCGCGGCATCGCGAGTTTGGCGTGGGTGCCGGCGGCGCGCGCGGCGCTGGCCACCGCCATCGCATGGTTGCCGGCGCTGCAGGCCACGACGCCGCGCCGCAGCGCCGCGCGGTCGAGCGCGGCCACGCAATTCAGCGCGCCGCGCAGCTTGAAGCTGCCGGTGTGCTGGAACAACTCCAGCTTCAGCCACACCTCGGTGGCGGGGCCTAGCGCCTGGACGGCGATGCCGGTCTGCCAGCGCCACACCGGCGTTTCCAGCACCTTGCCGGCCAGCCGCGCGGCCGTGCCATGGATTTCCTCGAGCGTGGGATAGGCGCACGACTGCGCCTGCGTGTCAGCGAGAGACATGGGGACTCCATTCGAAATGCGTTTTGACGATTGCGCCGAGCGCGACGGGATGCGCGGATCGCCGAGCACCGGCTTCACAGCCGCAGCTCAACGATCCCGGCGAATTCGAATGGAGCGGGAACGGATGAAGAACGCAGACGCCACCAAGCAGCGGCGAGGCGCCGCCTGCAGGATGCAGTGGGAAGTGAATCGGTGGTGCGTCACGGGGCCGTGATGATCTCACACCTCACGTCGTGCCGGCGCGCCTGCGAAGTGCGAGCTTGCGACGCCGCTCGGGCTCGGCGCCGGCAGCGGCGATCACCGTCTCGGGTTCGCCGAGTGCCGCCGAAGGCTCATCGCGCGATGCCAGCCGCTGCAGCTGCTCCAGGCCATAGACGACGACGATGAACAGGCCGACGCCGCCCATCATCGCGACGACGAGCAGCACGCCGTGCATCCATGGATCCGTCAGCAGCACGAACAGAGCGGCCGACACCGCCGCTGCGATCGCGGCGGTGCGCCGCCCGCGCCCCTGCAGCAAACCGCCGAGCGACAGCGGATAGCTGGCGAGGAAGGCAAACACACACAGCTGCTGCTCGAAGCCGATGGCATCGAGGCTTGCACGGACTTCGACGATCACGCTCATGATGACGACCCCTCCAGGCCGACGATGAATCCAGCGTACGCCGATTGATTTCGAGTTGCCATGGGCGATCCTCCAGACAGGTGGTCCTTTAAGGCAATAGCCGTGCCTTTCGTTACACCTCATTCGAGGGGGGTGGGCCGTTTTAGAGGGGAAACGGACCGTTCCGGCGGCCGATGGGCGACCGCGACGGACTGCCGTTTGAAATGTTTACAGCGGGCCATGCCGCGCGCGAGAAAAAAACGCCGACAGGCGACACCCCGGCGGAAGGTGTCACCCCGGCGGAAGGCGTCACCCCGGCGGAAGGTGTCACCCCGGCGGAAGGTGTCACCCCGACGGAAGGCGTCACCCCGGCGGAAGCCGGGGCCCACTCGCCCGTTGGGGCAGTGACTGCCATCAGTGGACCCAGGCTTTCGCCGGGGTGACGAGATCAGAGGCCGGGGTGACGAGATCAGAGGCCGGGGTGACGGGATCCGAGGCCGGGGCGACGCGCGTCAGACGCGTTGCGCGACCCAGCCCTGCACCGAGTCGAGCGCCGCGCCGAGACGCGACGCATCGGTGCCGCCGGCCATCGCGAGGTCCGGCTTGCCGCCGCCCTTGCCGCCGACCTGCTGCGCGACGAAGTTGACGAGCTCGCCGGCTTTCAGCTTGCCGACGCTGTCGGCAGTCACGCCGGCCGCGAGCTGCACCTTCGTGCCGTCGACCGCGGCCAACACGATGGCGGCGGTCTTCAGCTTGTCCTTGAGCTTGTCCATCGTCTCGCGCAGCGCCTTCGCATCGGCGCCGTCGAGCGTGGCGGCGAGCACCTTGATGCCGTTCACGTCGACCGCCTTCGCGAGCAGCTCGTCGCCTTGTGCTGAGGCGAGCCGACCCTTCAACGCGGCGAGTTCCTTCTCCAGCGAGCGCACGTGGTCCAGCACGTTGACGATGCGGGTGGACACTTCAGCCGGCGTCGCCTTCAGCGTGCCGGCGACCTTGTTCATCGTCGCCTCGAGCGCCTGAAGGTAGGCGAGCGCGTTGTCGCCGGTCACCGCTTCGATGCGCCGCACGCCCGCCGCCACGCCGCCCTCGGCGACGACCTTGAAGAGACCGATGTCGCCGGTGCGCTGCACATGCGTGCCGCCGCACAGCTCGCGGCTCGTGCCGATGTCGAGCACGCGCACCTCGTCGCCGTATTTCTCGCCGAACAGCATCATCGCGCCGCTCTTTTGCGCTTCGTCGATCGGCATCAGCCTCGCCTGCGTCGGCGCGTTGGCGAGGATCTCGGCGTTGACGAGGACCTCGATGCGGCGGATCTGCTCGTCGGTCATCGGCGCGTTTTGCGCGAAGTCGAAACGTGTGCGCTCGGCGTCGACGAGCGAGCCCTTCTGCTGCACGTGCTCGCCCAACACCTCGCGCAGCGCCTTGTGCATCAGGTGCGTCGCGCTGTGGTTGCGCACGGTCTTCGCGCGCTTCTCGGCGTCGACTTTCGCGTTGAGGGTGTCGCCAAGCTTGATCGAGCCTTCGGCGATGCGGCCGTGGTGCCCGAAAACGTCGGCCTGGATCTTCAGCGTGTCTTCGACGAGGAAACGCGAGGTGTTGTTGCGCAGCTCACCGGTGTCGCCCGCCTGGCCGCCGCTCTCGGCGTAGAACGGCGTGTGGTCGAGCACGATCACCGCGTCGTCGCCGGCGTTCGCCTGCGGCACCGAGGTGCCGTCGACGTAGATCGCCGTCACCTGCGCGGTGTCGTGCGCGAGCGCTTCGTAGCCATGGAAGGTCGTCGGCATGCCGCTGTATTCCAGCCCCTGACCCATCTTGAACTTTCCGGCCTCTCGCGCGCGCCGTCGCTGCTCGTTCAGCAGTTCGTCAAAACGCGACTCGTCGACCGTCACGCCGCGCTCGCGGCACACGTCGGCGGTCAGGTCGACGGGGAAGCCGTAGGTGTCGTGCAGCTTGAACGCGGTATCGCCGTCGAGCACTCTTGTTCCCTCTCCCTCTGGGAGAGGGTTAGGGTGAGGGCGCGGGTTGATGATGCGCGGTGCCGCGCGGCCCTCACCCCGGCCCTCTCCCAGGGGGAGAGGGAGTGAATTCAGCGCGCGCTCCAGAATCTCCATGCCGTTGGCGATCGTGCGGAAAAAACCTTCCTCTTCCTGCTTCAGTACCTCGGTCGCGCGCTTCTCGTGCTGGCGCAGCTCCGGGTAGGCATCGCCCATCTCCTTGACCAGCGCAGGTACCAGCGCATGGAAGAACGGCTTGCGTGCACCCAGCTTGTAGCCGTGGCGGATCGCGCGGCGCGTGATGCGTCGCAGGACATAGCCTCGGCCGGCGTTGCTCGGGATCACGCCGTCGACGAGGGTGAAGGTGCAGGCGCGGATGTGGTCGGCGATGACCTTCAGCGACGCCGAGTCCTGGTCCGCGTCGCCGGCGCCGGCCGCATCGACCGCCTTCTTCGCGGCTGCGAGCAAATTGACGAACAGGTCGATCTCGTAGTTCGAGTGCACACCCTGCAGCACCGCCGTCACGCGCTCCAGCCCCATGCCGGTGTCCACGCTCGGCTTGGGCAGCTTGTGCATCACGCCCGCGTCGTCGCGGTTGAACTGCATGAACACGTTGTTCCAGATCTCGATGTAGCGGTCACCGTCTTCGTCGGGCGATCCGGGCGGGCCACCAGCGATCTCCGGGCCGTGGTCGTAGAAGATCTCGGTGCACGGACCACAGGGGCCCGTGTCGCCCATCATCCAGAAGTTGTCCGATGCGTATCGCGCGCCCTTGTTGTCGCCGATGCGCACGATGCGCTCGGCCGGCACGCCGACCGTCTTGTTCCAGATGTCGTAGGCCTCGTCGTCCTCCGCGTAGACGGTCACCCACAGCTTGTCGGCCGGCAGCTTGAAGACCTCGGTCAGCAGCTCCCACGCGTACTGGATCGCGTCCTTCTTGAAGTAGTCGCCGAAGCTGAAGTTGCCGAGCATCTCGAAGAACGTGTGATGGCGCGCGGTGTAGCCCACGTTCTCGAGGTCGTTGTGCTTGCCGCCGGCGCGAATGCATTTCTGCGCCGTCGTCGCGCGGGTGTAGGGCCGCTTGTCGAAGCCGAGGAACACGTCCTTGAACTGGTTCATGCCGGCGTTCGTGAACAACAGCGTCGGGTCGTCGCCCGGCACCACCGGGCTGGACGGCACGATGGCATGGCCCTTCGATTCGAAGAACGTCAGGAAGGACTGGCGGATGTCGGAGGCTTTCATGGTTCTCTCTTGGAACGAATTCAGATCGAAGGCGGCGGATACAGCCGGATGCCGGCGGCGCTCGCCGCGGCGAGCATGTTCTCATCGTAGGTCGCAAGCGCCGCCTTGCGGCGCAGCGCCAGCTCGAAATACAGCGCGTCGTAGGCGCTCAGTCCATAGGCTCGTGCGATCTCCAGGTTACGCGTCACGTCCACCGACTGGCCGTCGACGACCGGATTCAGCGCGTTGATCAGAGCAAGTGCCGCACCCACCTTGGCCGGCGCCGCGGCGCCCCGGCGCTCGGCCTGCACCAGCGCGTTCGCGATCTCGGCGTTCCAAAGGGCGGGCACGAGCAACTCCACGTTCTTCAGCAGCGCCAAGCCAGTCGGATGCGGCCTCGGAGCCTGCGTGTGGAGCACGTAGCGCAGCACGAAGGAGGCGTCGAGCACGACGAGCTCCGGCGATGACTCCCTAGTGCTCACTCGCGCCCCGCGCGAATCAGATCCCCTAGCGTGGCATCGGCGACCTCAATCGGCTCGAATGCCAGCAGCGCTTCGATGGCCGCCTGCCGCCCCGCCACGTTCCCGCGGCGCGCCCGGGACATCGGCACCAGCTTGGCGACCGGCTTGTTGTGCCGCGTGATGATCACTTCATCGCCCTGCTCGGCGCGGGCGACCAGTTCCGACAAATGGGTCTTGGCCTCGAACAGGCCGATGGTCTGGGTGCTCATTGCCGCTCGTTCTGGTTGAAACAACCAGATTCTATCGGAAGTCCCGCCGCAGACGGCCGGAGGCACAGACTTTGCCCGTGGTCGTGATGGCAAGCACGCATTTGGACGGATCGCAGCCGTCGCCTGGCAGCGAGGACGTCGGTCTCCTGCGCATTCCCGACGGCACGCTCGAGGTGCTGAAGTGGATCGCGCTGGCACTGATGCTGCTGGACCACGTGAACACTTTCCTGTACGACCGCACGTTGCCCGGCGCCTACCAGGCCGGACGCTGGGTGGCGCCGATCTTCGCCTTCGTGCTCGCCTACAACCTCGCGCGGCCGGGGGCGCTGGAGCGCGGCGCGCATCTGCGCACATTGAAGCGGCTCGCCGTTTTCGGCGTCCTCGCGTCGCCGCCCTTCATGGCGCTGATCGGCCACTGGTGGCCGCTGAACATCTTGTTCCTGCTGCTCACCGCCACGGCAGTGATCTACGGGCTGGACCGCGGCGACGGCGCGGGCGTGGTCATAGCGGGCGTGTCCTTCTGCGTCGGCGGGCTGCTCGCGGAGTACCACTATCCGGGCGTCGCGATGGTCGTCGCGGCGTGGGCGTATTGCCGGCAGCCAAACATGCGGCATTTCGCCGCGTGGGTGCTGTTCACTGCGTCGCTGGTGTTGCTCAACGGCAACTTCTGGGCGCTGACCGCCGTTCCGACGCTGCTGCTCGCGGCTCGCGTCGACTTGCGAGTGCCGCGGCTGCGCTGGGCGTTCTACGCGTTCTATCCGGCGCATCTGCTCGTTCTGTGGTGGCTGCGCGATGGGAACAAGCTGTTCTGATCCGCCACCGCCGACGTGGGCACCTCGGCGGCGATACAGTGGCTGCCAGCCTGGAGCACACGATGGACACTGCCTCCTCTCCTCTTGCCGCCCTGGTGGACGGCCAACTGCTGAAAACCGACGCGTTGATCGACGGCCAGTGGGTCGCCGGGTCGGTCCGCTTCCCCGTCGTGGACCCCGCGACCGGCCGACAACTGTGCGACGTCGCCAACCTCGGCAGTGCCGAGACCCAGGCTGCGATTGCGGCGGCCGAGAACGCCTGGCCGGCGTGGCGAAACAAGAGCGCCAAGGAACGTGCAACGGTGCTGATGAAGTGGTTCGCGCTGCTGCACCAGCATGCCGACGACCTCGCGCGCATCATGACCGCCGAGCAAGGCAAGCCGCTGGCGGAAGCGAAAGGTGAAGTGGTCTACGGCGCGAGTTTCATCGAATGGTTCGCCGAAGAGGCCAAACGTGTCTACGGCGAAACGATTCCGAGTACCGACAACAACAAGCGCTACCTCGTCATCAAGCAGCCGACCGGCGTGTGCGCGGCGATCACGCCGTGGAATTTTCCGATCGCAATGATCACGCGCAAAGTCGCGCCGGCGCTCGCCGCCGGGTGCACGGTGGTCATCAAACCGGCCGAGCAGACGCCGCTGTCGGCGTTGGCGGTGGCCGAGCTCGCGCAGCGCGCCGGCATGCCGGCCGGCGTGCTGAACGTCGTCACGGCCGACAGCGAGCGCTCGATCGAAGTCGGCAAGGTGCTGTGCGAAAGCCCGGTCGTTCGCCACCTGTCCTTCACCGGCTCCACCGAGGTCGGCCGCATCCTGATGCGCCAGTGCGCGCCGACGGTCAAGAAGCTGTCGCTGGAACTCGGCGGCAACGCGCCGTTCATCGTGTTCGACGACGCCGACATCGACAGCGCGGTCGAAGGCGCGATGGTCAGCAAGTACCGCAACGCCGGCCAGACCTGCGTCTGCGCCAATCGCATTTACGTGCAGGACGGTGTCTACGACGCCTTCGTCGAGAAGCTGGCCGAGAAGTCGAAGTCGATCAAGGTCGGCAACGGCTTCGACGCCGGCGTCACGCAAGGCCCACTGATCAACGATCAGGCGCTCGCCAAGGTGGAGCAGCACGTGGCCGACGCCACGGCCAAGGGCGCGAAGGTACTGACCGGTGGCAAGCGAATCGGCACCCGCTTCTACGAACCGACGGTGCTGGCCGACGCGACGAGCGAGATGCTGTGCGCACGCGAGGAAACCTTCGGTCCGGTGGCGCCGGTGTTCCGCTTCAAGACCGAAGAAGAGGCCGTCACCGCGGCAAACGCCACCGAGTTCGGCCTCGCGAGCTACTTCTACAGCCGCGACGTCGGGCGCATCTTCCGCGTCGGCGAGGCGCTGGAGTACGGGATGGTCGGCGTGAACACCGGGTTGATCTCGACGGCGGAGGTGCCGTTCGGCGGCGTGAAGCAATCGGGCCTCGGACGCGAGGGCTCGCACCACGGGATCGAGGAGTACGTCGAGGTCAAGTATCTGTGCCTGGGGGATATTCTGAAGTAGCCTGGGCCGGGATGACAGAGGCGGTGGCGGCTCGCGCGATGCGGCTCCGCGCGATGCGCTTACGCACCTGACGGATCGTTCGCCGCCGCCTCCGTCGGGCCGGCGCGGCCTTGCGCCTGCGCCGACGCGGCCAGGCCGGTCGCGCGCCGCAGCAGCACCGTCGCATCCTTGCCGTCCTGCGGGTAGTGCGCCACGCCGCAAGCCACCGCGACCGACACGTCGCCGCCGGCAATCGAGAACGGCGGATGCAGCGCCGCGCACAGCTTGGCGGCCACGCGCTCGACGTCCTGTGGGTCCTGAAACTTCGGCAGCAGCACCGCGAACGAGTCGGCGCTCAGCGACGCGACGACGTCGCTTGCCCGCACGCCCACGCGCAGGCGAACGGCGATCTTGCGGCGCAGCACGTTCGTCGACTCGCTGCCCAGCCTCGCTTCGGCCGAAGCCAGGCCTTCGATGCGCAGCGTGACCAGCGCCATGGGCGCCGGCTCGCGCTCGCGCAGGGCGATCAGCTGGTTGACGTGTTCGACGAGCTGGCTCTGGTTCGGCAGCCCCGTCATCAGGTCGGTGGCGTAGGCCTTGCGCGCCAGCCGGTCCTGCGCCTTGCGCTCGATCGCGAGGCGCAGCGCGCGCGGCAGCGCATCGACGGCATCGGTGGCCAGCGGCAGCACGTCCTGTGCGCCCTTGCGCACCAGCAGCGTCGCGAGCTCGGAACCCGGCGCATCGGTGGTCAGCACCAGCAGCGCCGGCTCGGTCACCGCCTGCGACAGCGCCGGCCAGACAAGCAGCTTGCGTGCGTCGACGGTGCGCGCGGCGATGACGACCGCGTCGTAGTGATCGGTGGCGAGGCGCTCGGCCGCGTGGTCCAGATGCGTGCTGACGTGCAGGTCGAACGGCCCGAACGGCGACGACGGCGCGAGGGCCGGCAATGTCGTGCCTTCGCAGGTGACCATCAGGACGCGCAGTGCCGTGTTCATGTGAGACCTCACGAAAAAGGGCCGCTTGCAGCGGCCCTTTCAGATGGAGCGGGTGAAGGGAATCGAACCCTCGTATGAAGCTTGGGAAGCTGCCGTTCTACCATTGAACTACACCCGCGTGGTGCCCGATTATAGGGACGCCGGCTGCGGCACAATCCAGGGCTTTTCGCGCCGCCCATGACCGCCCCTTCCGATCCGAACGACTTCCCGCACCGGCGCAGCATCCGCAGCTTCGTCGTGCGCGCCGGCCGCATGGGCACCGGCCAGAGCCGGGCGCTCGCGGACCTCGGGCCGCGTTTCGTGCTGCCTTATGCGCCGACCGTGCTGGACTTCGACGCCACGTTCGGCCGCCTGGGCCCGGTGATTCTCGAGATCGGTTTCGGCATGGGAGACGCCACTGCGGCGATCGCCCAGGCGATGCCCGACACCCGTTTCCTCGGCGTCGAAGTGCACACGCCGGGCGTCGGCGCGCTGCTCAAGCACATCGGCGAGAAGGAGCTCGCGAACGTGCGCATCGTGCAGCACGACGCGGTCGAGGTGCTCGAGCACATGATCGCGCCCGGTTCGCTGGCCGGCGTGCATGTGTTCTTCCCCGACCCGTGGCACAAGAAGCGCCATCACAAGCGCCGCCTGATTCAGTCGCCGTTCGTGGCGCTGCTCGCCAGCCGACTCGCCCCGGGCGGCCGGCTGCATTGCGCGACCGACTGGCTGCCGTATGCCGAACAGATGCTGGAGGTGCTGTCGGGCGAGCCGCTGCTCGAGAACACGGCGGACGGCTATGCGCCCCGCCCCGACTACCGGCCGCTCACGAAATTCGAGAACCGCGGCCTGAAGCTCGGCCACGGCGTGTGGGACCTGGTGTTCCGCAAACGCATACCGTAGCCCGGATGCAATCCGGGGTCGTGTGCCGAAGCGACCGCCCCACCCCGGATTGCATCCGGGCTACGCGCGCCACTCGACCCAGCCGCTCCAGGCCGTCAGCAGCACGATGCCGCCGAACACAAGCCGATACCACGCGAACGGCACGAAGTCGTGCGTCGACACGTAGCGGATCAGCCAGCGGATGCACAGCAGCGCGCTGATGAACGAAAAGGCGAGGCCGACCGCGAAGTGCGGCAGGTCGTCGATGCTGAGCAGTGAGCGGTACTTCCAGACCGAATAGGCACCCGCACCCATCAGCGTCGGGATGCCGAGAAAGAAGCTGAACTCGGTGGCCGCCTTGCGCGAGAAGCCGAACACCATCGCGCCGATGATGGTCGCGCCGGAGCGGCTCGTGCCCGGAACCAGTGCCAGGCATTGCACGAGTCCGACCTTCAGCGCATCGAGCGCGTTCATGTCATCGACGGTCTCGACACGCGCGAGACGCCGGCCCTCGAGGTCGCGCTCGCCATAGCGGCGATGGTGGCGCTTCTCGACCCACAGAATCACCAGCGCGCCGGCGATGAAGGCCATCGCCACCGGCACCGGGTGGAACAGGTGTTTCTTGATCACCGCGTTGAACGAGAGGCCCAAGACCACGGCCGGCAGGAAGGCGATCAGCAGGTTGCTCGCGAATCGCTGCGCCACCGGGTCGCGCGTGATGCCGGCGACGGTGCCCATCAACTTGGCGCGGTACTCCCAGATCACCGCGAACATCGCGCCGGTCTGGATCGCGATCTCGAACACCTTGACCTTGTCTCCGGTGAAATCGATCAGCGAGGCCGTAAGGATCAGGTGCCCTGTCGATGAGATCGGCAGGAACTCGGTCAGGCCCTCGACGATGCCCATGATCATGGCCTTGACCAGCAGCGCGATATCCAAAACGGCTTTCCTCCGGCGTGAACGACCGCGGATGATACCGGGTCGACCCTGATGGCCGCACCGCATCCGTGACGAAGCACCGGGTTGTCCGCCGCGCGTCGCGCCACAACGGGCAACTTGTCACGGCTTGTTCAAAAGCCGCTCAAGACCCTGCCTCGAACCGCCGAATCACTCCAGGCCCGCAACCCGGACGGTCTCCCGACCGCTCCCCGCCGCGGCCGGTTGCAGTACCCCTTTGTCGACGAGCATGAATGGAGGTCCACCGATGGATCGATTCACTGGCAGCGCCGTTCTTTCGGCCTTTCTCCTTTCTCTTTCACTGACCGCCTGCGGCGGCGGCAGCACTTCGACGGCCGAAGCGCCGGCCACCGGCGACGACGACGACCCGGTCGCGGAAGCGCCGGCCGACGAGACCGTCAGCGGCATAGCGACCCCGAGCAGCGTCTCGGTTGTGACCGCAAAGAACGCCGCCCAGTGACGCCTCGCGCGAAGGACTACACCATGAACCACAGCCTTTTCCGTCCAGCACGCCTGGCCCTGGCCGTCGCAGCCGCACTGCCGGCCGTCGCGCTGGCCGCGCCCGGCGCCGACTCGCCCTATCGCAAGGACGCGCAGCACAGCCATGTGGAAGACGCCACGTCGCGCGGCATCAGCCAGGTCAACATGATCACCTGCTTCATGAGCGCGATGCGCCCCGATGCGCTGGTCAACGAGGGCAGCTACATCGCGCTCGTCGACGAGACCAAGTGCGACCCCGAGGCGCGCTCCAGCACCGGCAACTCCAGCTCCACGAGCAGCGGCGCCAACGCCGCTTCGTACATGACCGCCATCGTGAACTCCACGCGCGCGTCGAACGACGACCCGATGCGCGTGAGGACCTGGATCGAAGAGGAGGAAGAAGGCTTCAACGCGACGATCTACGTCAATACCAGCGCCAGCGAAGCGCCGTCCGACGCCAACCCCTACGGCGTGTTCCGGCTCGATTTCTGCGGCCGCGGCGACATGGGCGGCTGCATGATGAACGGATACCTCGAAGGCGGCGCCGACGGCATCACCTACTTCGAGATCGAAGGCGGGATGGGCGGCGACGAAGGCAGCACGAAGGCGTTGCGCCTCACGACGTCGGGCGAAGACAGCGGCTCGGGCGCACTCGAAATGGACGGCTCCATGGGCGGCACGAGCTTCGAGGTCGCCTACTCGTTCGCCTACAACGCCGACTACTTCCGGCGCTCCGACGGCACGCAGGACGAGTGCTTCAGCCGCGACGCGAGCGACGAAGACGCCGGTATGTCGGTGTGGCGCTACGGCCTGTACGACGGCGAGACCGGCGAGCGCGTGAACCGCAGCTCGGGCTTCCCGATCGAGTTCACCGCGAGCGACAAGACCTACCACGGCCACATGGGCTACTGGGGTCTGTGGCTGCCGCCGGAAGCCTCCGGCCAGCTCGTCAGCGGCTCGACGGTGCAGCGCGTGGAGTACCAGCCGGACGCGCCGCCCGTGAAAACCGACTACACGCTGCTGAAGGCCGAAGGCCGGTTGATGAAGTACACGAAGCAGACGCGCACGCTGGCCGAATCCGACAAGATCAAGTTCCAGACCCATGTGTGGAACCTGGACGGATTCTTCGAAGGGGCCCAACCTGACCGCCAGTACGAGATGTACTGGGACGACGCCGCCGGCGCGTTCAAGGTGGCGGGCGTGGTCGAATGCGGCGACACCGGCTGCCAGACCCAGACCTTCGACGTCGAGAAGACGATCGCCGCGAGCTACTTCGCATCGATGGGCGGCATGCGCGGCTGGTCGCAGTCGCTCGGCGGCGAGGTGTTCATCCCGCTGCATGGCGTGGGCGACACGGTGGACTCCGACGCCGTCGAAGTCATCTTCCGCGTGCAGGACCTCGTCTACCCGGCCGACATGCCGGCCACGCTGTACTGCCTGCGTGAATGCCCGACCGCGGCGAGCATGGCGAGCTTCTTCGCCGAAGGCTCGAACGAGATGTCGCCGTACCTGGCATCGACCTTCAACCAGTGGGAGCCCGTCGGCGCCGACGGTGCCGTGGCCTACACGATGGACCTGTCGGCCGCGGTGCTGCGCGACGGCGCCAACGCCGCCGTGGTCTTCACCGACGGCGAAGCGCTGCAAACCCGGCCGCAGTTCCATTGGGGCGTGCGCACCGGCCGGCTCTTCACCGATCTGGCCGATGCCCAGTGCCCTGACGATCCGACCAAGCTGTGCGACCACAAGGTCGACCAGATCGACGTGTACTACCAGTGGGAGACCGGTCCCAACCAGTGGAACCAGTTCGCTGCCGTCAAGGATGCCGCAGGTGACATCGTCGCCTTCGACGCGCCGCTGAACGTCAGCTATGAGGTACCCGAAGGTGCTCGCTACGGGCAGTACGCCGGTAAGTCGATCGTGCTGCAATACGGCGGCTTCGGCGAGCTGTGGGGCATCCCCGGCCATTGCGTGTCGAGCGTGACGAACCAGAAGGTCAGCTGCGAAGGGCCTGAGACCCGCTACGTGCCGGCCTTCGTGATCCCGTTCGACGAGGTGCTCGGCCGCGTCGCCAACGGTTCCACGCAGATGTTCGCCAAGTGGCTGGACCGCGAGATCCGCTTCGCCCGCAAGGATGTCTCGGTCTGCCAGGCCGCCGGCCTCACGCTGCCCAGCGGCCTCACGCTGCCGACCTCGGACAGCCTGCAGGACCCGTCGGACCCTGAATCGGACATCTACATCGGCGCGAAGCCGGAGGTGGACGAGGCCGCGCGGGTCATCCACGGCGACGTGAAGTACTGAGCAACACGACAACGAGGAAGGGAGCCGTCGCGATGCGGCGCCGCGCAGGCCTCTGGAGTTTCGGCCACACGGGTGGGGGCACGGTCGGGCGTTTCGACGCCCGACCGTGCCCCCGCGTTCTTGTCGTGGCCGGTTTCACGCTGCTCGCGCATGCCGGCCTGGTCGGCCTCGCCTGGCAATCGGCTCCGGCGCATCGACCGAAGCCGGCATCGCGAATAGTCGTGCGGCTGATCGCGGCGTCGCC
>DATKCI010000205.1:0-77975 GCA_035513255.1 Piscinibacter sp.
CGCGCTCAACAGCGCCGCCGGCTTGCTGGACCTCGCCGGCGTGATCGTCGCCGGCTCATTCGGCCGCGAACTGCTTGCCGAGGTGCAGGCCAGCGTGGTCCGCGCGCTCGATCGCTACAGCTGGGAAGGGGTCGTTCGCCCGCAGGTGCTCCCCGGCACGATCGGCTCCGACGCCCGCGCGATCGGCGGCGCGATGCTGCCGCTGTACGCCAACTTCGCACCGGATCGGGAGCTGTTCATCAAGGTGGACCGCTGAGACGTCGGCCCTGGCCGATGGACGGAGGGCCGTCACCCCGGCGTTCACCGGGGTGACGCTCCATGGAGAGGGAGCAAGGTCAATGTCCGGCCGGCTGGCGCACCATCTTGTCCAGCAGCCGCTCCAACTCCCCTGCCAGATCGCGACACCGCCCGGTGTGCACCGGCGAGGTCTGCACCGCCGTGCTGCGAGGCGCGACCAGCCAGTCGAAGCGCTCGCGCATCGACAGACGGCCGAGCGCGCCGGCTTGCGGCCCACCGGCGCAGATGGCGGGGATCGCGGCGAGCGTCGCGCGGATCGCATCCAGTTCCAGGGACGGGTCGAGTGCGCGCAGCCGGGCTTCGTCGAGCTCGATGCGCGCCTGCAGGAAATTCGACGTTACGCACGAGACGATCACGCCGACATTGACGAACTCGCCGCGCTCGACTCGCGGGACGACTCGCACGATCGCGTAGTCATAGGTGCAGGGCTGCGGCACGAACGGCCTCCTCGGCAAAGGCGCGCGGCGTTTGCAGCCGCGCCTGAAAGTAGCGCACATAGGTGGCGCGGTGCTCGTCCTTGCCGGCGAACGCCGGATCGTCGTCGAGCCAGGCGTCGGGGATCAGCCCGACGATCCCGGCGATCACCTCCGGCGTCAGGCGTTCGGCCATCTGCGCGTCGACCGCGGCGAGCGAGCGCGCCAGGCCGATCAGCACATGGTCCTTGATCGCCGGAAACGGGTTGCCGCTCGGCGCCACGTCGCCGTCCCAGTGGTGGTGAAAGTACATCGCCGCACCATGGTCGATCAGCCACAGGCGGCCGTGCCAGACCAGCATGTTGGTGTTGCGCGGCGTGCGGTCGAGGTTGCTGACGAAGGCGTCGTGCCACACGATGGCCGAGGCGAGGGCGGCGTCCGGCTGCTGCGCGAGCGGGTCAAAGGTGACGGAGCCCGGCAGGTAATCCAACGCCAGGTTGAGGCCGGCGCTGGCGCGGATCAGGTCCTGGATCTCGGGGTCGGGCTCGGTGCGCGCGAGCTCGGGATCGAGCTCGGCGAACACGATCTCCGGCACCGGCAGGTCGATCGCGCGGGCGATCTCGCCGGCGACCAGTTCGGCGATCAAGGCCTTCGGCCCCTGGCCGGCACCGCGGAACTTCAGCACGTACATGCCGTCGTCGTCGGCCTCGACGATCGCCGGCAGCGACCCGCCTTCGCGCAGCGGCGTGATGTAGCGGGTGGCGGTGACGGTGCGGATCGGCATGGGAGTGCGCATTGTCCGCCCTCCACGTGCGCTGCCGCGCTGGCACGAAGCTCGCTATTGCCATGCCAACCGTCCGACATGGTGCGTTGGAACGTGCGAACTGTCTCACCACGCGCCCAGGACCGATTTCCGGAGTTCACATGCCTGACAAACTTCGTCGCCGCCGCAGCGTTCACGCGCCGCACGGTTCGCTGCCCAATTGGGTGCTGGTCGCTTTCGCCGCGGGCGCTGTCGCGCTGGCCACGTTGGCGCACACGCTCGTGTGAGCGTCCGAGATGAACTGTTCCCTCTCCCAGGGGGAGAGGGGGCAATGCAGCACATCGTTGATCCGGCCCCGCCCGGCCTACGAAAAATGCAGCCCCGTCACCCGCAGCCACGGCAACAGCCATGACCCCGTGTCGATGCGCCCCCGGCTGACGGCGGCCACGTCCTGCAGCATCCGTGCGATGTTGCCGGTGATCATCACCTCCGACAGCGCCGCGCCGACCGTGCCGTCGGCGATGCGAAAGCTGTTCTTGATGACGCCTGAAAAATCGCCGTTCGACGCCGGATTGCCCATCGACAGCCGCCCGACCAGCGCTCCACGCGCCACGGCCGAGACCAGTTCGCCGAGCGGCGCCTGACCCGCGGGCACCTCCCAGCCGGCCGAGGCCAGCGGCACGTGCGGCAAGCCGGTCTTTCGGCTGCCGTAGAGACTGGGTGTCAGCGTGCACAGCCTGCCGTCGCGAACGAGGTCCACCGGCGGCGTGACGAATCCGTCTGCCGAGATCGCCGCCACGCCGGGGGCGTCGAAGCGGCTGCGCAGGCTCAACAGCGGCGACGCGATGCCGGTGCCGACCCGCTCGCGGTAGAGCGAGCTGCCGGCGATCAGCTGCACGTCGCCGATCTGCTCCTGCAGCCATTCCATCAGGTCGGCCACGGCGGGCGGCGTCAGCACGACGTCGCCGACGAAGCTGCCGCCCAGCGCCTCGGTGCGGACCTGCTGCTGCGTGTCACGCAGCATGTCGGCGATGCCGAAATACTCGGCCGCAGGGCGATCGCGCAGCTCGTTGCTGCTGCCCGACGTGAAGTTGAACGAGCTCGTCGACTTGCCGTCGCGCGCGGTGCCCATCACGCTGATCGAGTACCAGCCGAGGCTGCAGGCGAGGTCGCTGCCGCCGCTGGTCAGCGTGTGCGACTGCGCCAGCGTGTGCGCCGCCAGCGCTTCCTCGATCATCATCTTCGGCGTTTCGCCGGCGCGAAAGGCGAGCAGCTCGGCCAGCTTGTCGGCCAGCAGCGCCGGCTCGGCCTGCTGCGGCCCCTGCACGAGACGCGTGTGCTGGCCGCTCGAGACCGCATTGGCCTCGTCCTCGGGCGCCGAGCGGGCGTCGTCGAACAGGCTCGCGACACGCCGGCGCACGCTGTCTTCGCTGAGATCGCTGAGATCGGTGCTCGCCTTGCGGCCGTCGACCAGGCCGAGCAGCGACAGCTTGTGCGACTCGGTGCTGCGCAGCAGGCTCGGCTCGTTGTGCGCGACGTTGAGCTCGTTCAGCCGCGTCACGTTCGCGCTCACCTGCGCGTGTTCGAAGCCGGCCGCGCGCATCAGCGCGAGCGAGCGTTCCGCGTGGTCTTGCAATGCGGTCGTGTCCACGTCATTCCCCTCCGAGGTGGGCCCGCGCGCGCAGCGCCGGGCCGCCCATCGAGACGACCATCGGCTGCTTCTTGCCGCAGTAGCCGGCGCAGCTCCACACCATGTCGTCGGACACCGCGTCGACCGTCTGCAGCACCTTGATTGCCGAGCCGGATAGCGTCGTGTCGCGGATCGCGCGGCCGAGGCGGCCGCCGCGAATCTCGTACGCGAGGTTGATACCGAACATGAATTCGGTCGTCGAGTCGGCCTGGCCGTTGGAGGTCTTCATCAGCAGGTAGCCGTCGTCGACACCGGCGATCATTTCGTCGAGCCTGTGGGTGCCGGGCAGGATCGCGGTGTTGCGCATGCGCACCAGCGGTTCGTCGCTGGGGCCGTAGGCCCGCGCGCTGCCGGTGGGCGCGATCCCCATGCGCGCGGCGGTTTCGCGGCTGCTCATGAATTCGGTGAGCCGGCCGCGGTCGATCAGCACCGCGTCGCGCGACGGCATGCCTTCGTCGTCGGCATAGACCGGGATCATCGCTTCGGCATCGCCGACGTGGTGCGCAAAGTCGATCATCGTGACGAGCTCGCTCGCCACGCGCTCGCCGATCAGGTCGCCGGTCACGGCGCCGCCGAGCACGATGTCGGCCTCGCACGGGTGGCCCACCGCTTCGTGCGCGAGCATGCCGGCCAACTCGGGCGCCAGCACAACCGTGTGCAGGCCGCCGCGCGCCGCCACCGCGTGGCGCTTGGCCTGCAGGTGCTCGTGCATGCGGTCCAGTGCGGGCGCGAGCGCGGCGACCGACAGGTCCAGGTCCGCGAGGCTGCCCTTCGTCGACAGCAGTTCGCGCATCTCCACCGGCGCGCCCTGGTCGTCTTCGCTGACGAAGGTGACGTAGCACAGCGCCCGCTGGATGCTGTTCAGCACCTCGCTGCCGGTGCTGGTGGCCAGCCACTTGGCGTGGTGCTCGTCGGAGAGCATGAAGCGTGTGGACTGCAGGCCGGGGTAGCGCGTCTGGCACCACGCGTGCAGTTCGGCGAGCCGGTCCATGCATTCCTTCTGGCTCAGCGGCGGCCGGCCCCCGAATGCATGGCGGCCGCGGTAGCTGCCGCTCGGCAGCGAGGCGACGGCCCGCGGCCCGAAGCGCGCCATCTCGCGCGCGTTGCGGTGTGCCTTGTCGGCCACGCGCTGCGCGCTGGGGGCGTCCGCGCCCGGCTCGGAGGCGAAGCCCCAGTAGCCGTCGTGGTAGACCCGCGCACTGACGCCGCCTTCGGCGGTGCGGGAGTTGACGGCGAGGTTGCCGTCGATCATCAGCATGCGCGTCTTGCGCAGTTCATGCTGCCGGGTTTCGGAATAGGCGGCTGCCGCGGGCAGCGCCAGCGAGGGCATGTTCATCGCTCGTTCCCTGTGACGAGTAGGTCGGCCGATGATAGGCGCGACCAGCGCGCGTCGGCGCTTGCCTATCGCCCGCGTAGGACGGGGCCGATAGTTCGTGATGGCGCAAAGTCAAGGCACGTCACTTGCCCAATCTTCCTTGCCGAAACTTTGCGCCGGCCGCGGATCACGCGACTTGCGTCTGGTGCGGAGCATCAACCCCGAAACCATTAGTTTCACCCTGCAACAGGAGATCCACATGACCAAACTGCCAAAAACCTTGACCGCCGCCGCGTTGGCCGCAGCGATGGGCCTGGCCTTCGCACAGACCAGCGGTACGCAAGGCGTTGCGCCGGGCGCGGGCCCGAACACGACGGCCCCCGCGGCCGTGCCGGCACAACCCGGCGCGACCGGCACCCCGACCGACTCGACCAGCTCGTCGGGCACGATGTCGAGCGGCACGTCGACCGGTACCAGCGGAACGGCCACCGACACCACGACGTCGTCGGGCACCGCGGGCACGAGCGGAACGGCGGGCACGAGCGGAACCGCGACGGACACCACCACGTCCTCCGGCACCACCGCGACGACCACCGAGAGCTCGAAGATGAGCACCGAAGACAGCACCCGCGAAGCTCGCGCCGACCGGAACTGACGACAAGCGTTGCCGGTCTCGGCAACACAACCGGGCCTGCGGGCCCGGTTTTCCGTTGTGCCTGCCGCTTCGGCCTCTTGCTTCGGCCTTTACGGCGCGGTGCGGCGCTGCGCGTCGAGGAACGGAAACACCGCGTGGGCCGGTTTGGTTTCCGGCAGCACGTAGATGATCGCGCCGCCCTTCTTCACGGCCGGCCGCAGGATGTTCTCGTAGAACGCCGCCGGCAGGTTCACGCAGCCGTAGGAGATGCGGTTGTCCGCCGCGGTGGGCGAGGCCAGCCGTTGCGCGCGGCGCTCCTTCGGCGTTCCCGTGATCACGCGGTGCATCGACACCGCGGAGTCGTAGTCGACCCACACCACGTCCTCATTGCGCGTGCTGCTCGTGCCCATCTCGGCGACGAAGCGGCCCGCCGGCGTGGTGCGCTCGTGCGGAAGCACCTTGTCGATCGGGCGGTCGCCGATGCCCGGCACGGTGTGGTCGCCGCGTGCATAGCCGAGCAGCGCCGGCGCGGCGCCACGCAGCCGGCCGCGCGGATCGAACACGTAGACGCGGGCGTTGCGCTTGTCGAGCAGCACGAACGAGTGCGTGCCATGGTCGCCCGATGCGAGCACGCCGTTGGCGACCTGCCGCACTTCCGGCGACGGGCGCTGGTTGCCGAAGTCGGCACGCGTGGACGCTGCAGCGAGGATAGGCGACGCCGTCCAACCCGCCATGATCGCCACGGTGGCGCTCAGCAGCAGGCGGCGTTGTATCGAAATGCAGTGTTTGTGGAGCATGCGGGTCCTGTGGGGCGATGGCGAGAACCTGGCAATCGGTGCGCCCGGCACGTGCAACCCCTCTCCATGCATGTCGATTTGACATGGGTACAGCGCGCTTTACAGGGCGAAGCGACGCGCACGGCGAACGCAAGCAAATGTTCAGCGGCAGGGATGAGAGAAGAGACCGGTCCAGCCGCTCGGAGTTCCCAGAACCGTACGGCAGGATCGGCGGCGGCACACCACTCTAGGGAGTGAAGTGCGCGCGGGCCGCACCTACACTGCGCCGCACGATGACTCGCCATCCGCTCCAAGGTGATGCGTCCGCAGTCTGGGCGCAGGTCGCCGCACACATCGTCGGTTGCTCCGAGGTGCACTGCGCGATGCTGGCCCAGCTGTGCTGCATCGCCGCCAGTGAGGCGCCGACCTTGATCGAAGGCGAAACCGGCAGCGGCAAGGAAGTTGCCGCCCGGGCCATCCACTACGGCGGGCCGCGCCGCGCGGGCCCCTTCGTGCCGGTGAACTGCGGCGCGCTGCCCGAAGGCCTGATCGAAAGCGAGCTGTTCGGCGTGGAGCGCGGCGCGTTCACCGATGCACGCCAAGCCCGCCGCGGCCTCGTGGCCGAGGCGCGCGGCGGCACGCTGTTCCTCGACGAGGTCGACGCGCTGAGCCCGAAGGCGCAGGTCACGCTGCTGCGCTTTCTGCAGGATCAACGCTATCGGCCGGTCGGCACGGCCCGCGACCAGTGCACCGATGCGCGCGTGATCGCTGCCACCAACCAGCCGCTGGACGAGCTGATCGTGCGGCGCGAGTTCCGCTCCGACCTGCTGTATCGGCTGAAGATCCTGCATCTCGTGCTGCCGCCGCTGCGCGAGCGCGCAGAGGACGTCGAACTGCTGGCGCGCCACTTCGTCGGCCGGCTGCAGTCGCGCTACGGCGGGCCTGAGCGCGACATCCATCCCGAAACGCTGCAGTGGCTGCGCCGCTACGAGTGGCCGGGCAACGTGCGCGAACTCGAGAACTGGGTTCACCGACGTTTCCTGATGAGCAGCGGCCGCATGATCACGCACGACGACCGGCTGCCGCCGCCAGCGACGAGCGGCACCGTGCCCGCGCTGCCGCTGGTGTGTTTTCAGCGCGCCAAGGCCGAGGCGGTGCAGCGTTTCGAGCGCGACTACCTGCTGCGCGTGATGCACGAGACCGACGGCAACGTCACGCGTGCCGCGCAGCTCGCCGGCAAGGAACGGCGGGCCTTCGGCAAGCTGCTGAAGAAGCACGGCATCGGAAGGGCGTCGGCCCACTGAGCCGCGCGGTTCGGTGGGTGCTGCACGCCCCGGCCGGGTCGATTCCGACCCGGCCGCCGCGGCCGCGGTGCAGCTGCTTTCTTCGCTGTGCCGCGTCTACGCCGGGCGGCAGGCCCGTGCACCGCTGTGAGCCGGGCTGGCACCACGCTTGCGAGGGGTCGCCATGCTGCCGCTCTCGCAGGAATGGCCCGACATGAACGCCTCATCCCAAGATGAGTTGATCAACGACATCCTCGAGTACCTCGTCAGTCATCCGCAGGCCGCCGATTCGGCCGACGGCGTGTCGCGCTGGTGGCTGGCCCGCAACGCCCGCGCGCCGTCGCAGGCCGACGTCGAGCGCGCGCTCGCCACGTTGGTCGAGCGCGGCTTGCTGCGGCGCGTGGAGCTGCCCGACGGGACGGTGATCTACTGCTGCGAAGCGTCGGCGCGGCACTGAACAGGCCCTGACCTGCGTGCCGCGCTGGCCGCCTGGGGCCCATCCGCCGAGCGAACGGCCATCGATGCCGACGTCAACCGAACAGTGCATCCAGCGCGCGCTGGATCGAGCCCGGTGCGGTGACCGCCATGAACACCAGGCCCACGACCGCCCCGGCGACGTGCGCATCGTGATTCACCCGCCCGACCTTGGCGCGGCCGGCGAGCATGCTGAAGGCGAGGTAGGCGAGTGCGAACAACGGCGCGGGGATGGGCACCGGAATCGGCAGCACGAAGATCGACGACGTGGGGAAGACCACGATCGAGGCAAACAGCACCGCGAGGATGGCGCCCGAGGCGCCGAGGCTCGCGTAGCCCGGGTCCTTGCGGTGGATGACCCAGGTGGCGAGGCTGCTGCTCAGCAGCCCGATCGCATAGAGCGCGGCGAAGCGGGGCGTGCCGAGCTGACGCTCGAGCCCGAAGCCGAACGCCCAGAACGTGAAGCCGTTGAACAGCAGATGCATCATGTCCGCGTGCACGAAGCCGCTGGTCACGAGCGTGGCGTACTCGCCGCGCTGCACCAGCCCGTGAGGCCGAAGCAGATTGCGCTCGATCAGCGCCGGTGCCGAGAACAGTCCGATCAGGCTGACGACGACGAACGTCGCAAGCAGCAACGTGGCGGCCGGCGCGCCCGCGGTGAGGCGTAGAAGTGCGTCCATGGTGGTGGGGACTGGCGGCGCTGACGTTCCTCTACGGCACCGCGTTCACCATCATGTTCACCGTGCTGCCGGGCGTGGCTGGGCCTGCGCAGGCAGTGACCTGCCCGGCGAACTGCGACCTGCCTGCGACTTACTTGCGTGTCTCGGCGTACGCCAGCCTGGCCGCCAAATGCATCTTCAGACGCTCCGCGGCGCCGGCAAGATTGCGCTTCACATCCCTCTTTGCGCGGTGAACGTTGTCCCTCAAAACATGCAGTCGCGCCCGGTTTCTCTGTGCTTGGATGGCCATTCGTTTCTCCATTGGTGAGAGCACAGGGTACTCCTCCCTGCTCGAGGTCGTCCGCACGCCCGATGCGGGCCTGCTGGCCTTCTTCACGATCGACCAGCTCAACTTCTTCCGCGTGCCCTTGCCGCCGCTGGAGCCCGCCGGAGACGGGCGGTGGACGATCAAACGGTTCGAGGTCGACACGGCGCCACCGGCTGCACCGCGACAGCGGCAAGGAGGCCTGGCGCCACGAACTCGACGACGGCCGCATCGCCCGCGTCCTGCCGAACCCGTTCGTCTTCGACTACGACCACATCGCGCCCCGCCCGGTGCTGGCCGACGGCGTGCTCTACGTCGGTTCGGCCGACGGTGGCCTGCACGCGGTCGATGCCGCGAGCGGCAAACGGATCTGGCGCTTCGCCGGCGAAGGCAAGGTACGCAGCACCGCGGCCGTGCACGGCTCGACGGTGGTGTTCGGCACCCTCGCCATTCGTGGAGCAAACGGCCGGGCTCACCGCGATGGATCGGCACGACGGCCGCATCGTGTGGCACTGGCCCGCGTCGTCCACGCCCGGTGCCTTTCTCTACGGGATGACCGCCGCGCCGGTGCTGGCCGGCCGGCACGTGCTCAGCGGCGCGCTGGACGGCAGCCTGTATGCCTTCGCCGACGCGGCGCCGCATTGACTCTTCAACGTGCCGGCAACACCTTCCCCTGCACGCTCTTCGCCGGCCACGCAAAGTTGCCGCCACCGAGGTGATGAAGCGTGTGCAGCTCGGCGTTGTCGTCCCGGAACGACCAGCGGCCGCCGGCGAACACCCGGGTGTCGGCCTGGGCCGACACCACCTCGCCGAAGCAGGTGTCGTACGCCTCTTCCGCATGCGGCTCGTCGATCAACCGGCATTCGAGCCATGCCACGCAGCCGGCCACCAGCGGCAGGCCGAGCACCGGACCGTCGAAGTGCTCGATGCCGTAGCGCTCGAACTTGTCGGGGCCGCCGTCCTGTGCGTCATCTCGCCCGGACACGCTGCCGACGGTGTAGGTCGCATCGAGCGTGGCGCGGCACGGAATGCTGATCGTGAAGCTGCCACTGGCCCTCACGAGCTCGCGGGTGTAGGTGCGCTTGTCGATCACCACCGCGACTCTCGGCGGCACGAACTCCACCGGCATCGACCAGGCCGCCGCCATGACGTTGCGGCGCCCCTGGTGGGCGCTGCCCACCAGGACCGTCGGTCCGTGGTTGATGAGGCGACAAGCGTGTGAGAGTTCGACGGGCTGCTTCATGTGCGCAGTCTAGGTTCAGAGGGGCGCCACACGCTCGAACAGGTGCTCGTAGCTCAACACCAGTCCCGCCTCGTCCACCACCAGGTCCGCCTCGAAACCCTTAGCCAGCCCGAGGTCGACGTAGCGCACACGTCCGGGCCCCTGCCGGTCGTAGCGCTGACTCGATCGCGCCACGGTCATCTCGGCCCCGTCGATGAATGCGGTGTCGAGGGCGAGGCTCGTTCCCGCGCCCTGCGGCGTTCTGCGGATCGGAAAGGTGTTGCAGAACGGGGTGACCGACAAGTCCGGCTCTTCGGCGCCTTCGAGGTCCGGCCGCGGCGCGCCGTTCACCCGCCAGCCGCTCCCGGCGCGCTCCAGCTGCAGGGTCGCGTGACCTTGCGGGCCCCAACGTTCGACGATGACGGACTGCGCGCGCCAGTCGGGGTCGAGGCGCCAGCGGTGATCGAGGCGAAAGCCGTCCGCTTCGAGGCACAGCACGGTAGACGTGGCCGTGACCCCGTCGGGCTCGACGACGAGTTCCAGGCGCTCGAGGCCTTCGACATCTGTCCGGCGCCAGAAAAGCACGGATCGGCTCATGCCCGGGTCTCCTCTGACAAGGCCCGGCGACGATACCTGCAGGCGCCGCGCAGCAACTTGTGGCCTGCACGGTGCCCAGGACGTCTTCCGAGTCTTTCTCGAGTCAGTTGCCCACAGCCGCCTCCAGCCCGAGATGCGATCCCGGTCCTCACTGGGCGGCGCCCTCGCAGGACTTGCGCTCGGCCTCGTGGCGCGCTTGCCGGGCACGGTTCTGCTGCGGAGTGCCCTGGGCGCGGGGGCCGTGATCGAGCCAGGGCAGCGGGGCCGGTGCCCCGCAGAGGCGACCGGCATTGGCCAAGGCCTCGCCATCGCCTGGGAGCGGGGGTGCATGTTTGGCCTGACGGGCGTGCTCGATGGCGGCCCAGTCGGGGCCGGCCTGCGCCGACAAGGAGGCGAGCAGGGCCGAGGCCGCGAAGAGGGGGACTGGCAGCTTGTTCATGGTGTTCTCCTGTGAGGTTTGAAGCGGGTGACAGGTCGGGGCCGCGGCGGCGTCGTCATGCCGCGGCGGCGAGTTCGTTGCTCGAGTCGTTGCTCGCCTCGGCGCGCAGGTGCCGGCCGAAGAAGGTGGCGTTCGATCATCTGGGCGAAGTCGGCGAACGGGCTGTCGACCACCAGCGCGGAGATCGCCGGTTCGTGGGCCGCGGCCATCAGCGCAGTGGCCGCGCCCATCGACGCGCCCAGCAGGCCGATACGGGAATGGCCCTGCGCACGAAGCCAGTCGACCGCACCGAGCACGTCGTGGCGCTCGCGTGCGCCGTAGGTCAGCCGCGCGGGGCTGCTGGTGCCGTGCCCCCGCAGGTCGATCGTCAGCACGGAGAACCCGGCGTGAAGCGCCACAACTGCGCGAGGTGGAGCGCGAGCGGCTCGAGGCTTGCGGATTGCGATACGCTTGCGCGGACTCGACAGCCAAGCCGTCGCCCTCCGTCACCGCCCGAATCGCGAACACCATGCCGACCACCGCCCTCCTTGTCATCGACATCCAGCGCGCCGCCTTCGACGGCGTGCGCTGCCCGCCCATCCACTCGCCGGAGCGGCTCGTGGCCAATGCCTGCAGCCTGGTCGAGGCCGCGCGGGCGGGCGGTCATCACATCGTCTTCGTCCAACACTGCGACGAGCCTGAGCAGCCTTTCGAAGAGGGCACCGCGCACTGGCTGCTCCACGAGTCGCTCGTGCCAGCGCCCGGCGATGCCGTGCTGCAGAAGCGCGCATCGAGTTCCTTCCAAGGCACGGACCTCGATTCGCAACTCAAGGCCCGGGGGGTGACGGATGTGGTGCTCTGCGGCCTGCAAAGCGAGTTCTGCGTTTCGAACACGGCGCGCTCGGCCGTCGGGCTGGGCTATGCGGTCGAGGTCGCGAGCGACGGGCACTGCACGTGGCCGTCCGACGGCCGAAGCGCGGCGGAGATTGAAACCGAGGTCAACTCGGCGCTTGCCGCAGCCGGAGCGCGACTCGGCACGACCGAAGGCCTGACGGCTGCGTTGCGTAACGCGCAAGGCTGAGCTGTTCCTCATCACTGGTGCCGGCACCCGTTGTCGTGGGTGTGGCCGCCGCAGAACGCATGAACGATGACCGCCGCCGATCCGAACCCTGACAGCACGTTCTCGCGCACCGCCCGTGGGCTCGCCTGGCTCGGCTTGGCGGTTGCCGTCGCCAGCGCGGCGGCAGCGCTCGTGGCCGGCCCCGCCTACCGCCTGGAATGGATGTCGTTGGGCACCAGCTTTCTCGTGCTTCGCTGGGCGACCTACGGCGCGATCGCGAGCATCGTCGTCGGCATCGTCGCCTGGGTGCTGCTGACGGTGGCGCGCGCGCCGCGAGGCCGTGCGATCGCGGTGGTGGCATCGGTGCTCGGCGTGCTCGTGGCGGCGCCGCCGCTGGCCATGCTCTATCAAGCGAAGCGCCTGCCGAACATCCACGACATCAGCACCGACACGAACGATCCGCCTGCGTTCGTCGACGTGCTGCCGTCGCGCCACGGCGCGCGCAACCCGGTCGACTACGAGCCCGAGACGGCGGTCGAGCAAAGGCGCGGCTACCCCGACATCGCGCCGTTGCGGCTGGCCCAGCAGCCGGCCGAAGCCTTCGAGCGCGCCGAGCGCGCCGCACGGGCGATGGGGTGGGAGATCGTGGCGGCCAAGCCCGAGGCGCTGCGCATCGAGGCCACCGACACGACGCTGTTCTTCGGCTTCAAGGACGACATCGTGATCCGCATCCGCCCGCAGCCGCTGGGCAGCGTGGTCGACGTGAGGTCGCTGTCACGCGTCGGCGGCAGCGACATCGGCGCCAACGCGCGGCGTGTGCGGGCTTTCCTGGGCAAGCTGGCGGCGGACTGAGTGCGTATTCCGGCGGTCGGGCGACCTTCCGGCGCAACAGGCGATGCTCGAACGCCGGCATATGCCAGCGCGGGCGCCGACAATTCGGCATCGCACAGCCCCAGGAGAACACGCGTGAAGACCTACGACATCGAAGTGCAGCGCCTCAAGTCGATGAAGCACGACAAGGGGCTGATCGAGGTCGACATCGACGTGTTGGTGCTGCCTCGCCAGCAGCGTGATGACCCCTCCGGCGCCAGTTGCCTGCGCCTGCCGGTCGACCACGCGCGCTCTTTGATGATGCTGCTGAAGCAGCAGCTGGCCGAGCTTGACAAGTTGCAGCCGCGCAGTAGACGGTCGGGGCGGTGCTGACTTGCGGGACCCGCGCCATCGCGACCCGGCTTTGCCGCGCCTGCACCGCTCCCAGTCGATTGCACGGGATCGCCGTACTCAGACCGAAGTCGTCCTCTCACGAAGGGAGGCGTGCCGGCGCAAAGTCTGGCGCCGCGGCCAGCGTCTGCGCCGGCGTCTCGCCGTAGGCTTCGCGGTATTCCTGCGCGAAGCGGCCGAGGTGATAGAAGCCCCAGCGCAGCGCGACATCGGTGACGTGCACGCCCGGGCCGGCGCCGAGCAGGTCCTGGCGTGCCCGGTGCATTCGCAGCTCGCGCAGCCAGCGCATGGGGCTCACGCCGCGAAAGCGCTGGAAGCCGAGGAAGAGGCTGCGCACGCTGACGCCTGTCGCAGCGGCCAGCGCCTCCGGCGTGATCGCCTCGGAGCAGTGCGCTTCGAGGTAGTCCTCAGCCTGGCGCACGCAGCGCGGCGCAACGGGCAAGCCGCGGGCGGTCAGGCGCACGCACGCATCGTGCGGTTGCGACGCAAGCAGCGTGGCCATCAGCCGGTAGTGCAGTTGCACGGTCGAGATGGGCGACAGCTCGGCACCGGGCGCGCTGCGCACCTCAGCATCGGACCTCGCCGCCGACTGGCGCTCGGCGACCGCGATCAGGGACAGCAGCAGGTCCACGAGCGCCGGGTGGCGGTCGAGGTGGAGCTGCGGCGCAAAGTTCGGCAGCAGCACGGCCGCCTCGCCGCACCAGCAGTCGACGAAGCGCTGCATCGCAGGCGCTTCGATGCGCACAATGAGCTGCCGGTTGCCGGCGCGCCAGTGCATGCGCAGGTCCGGCGCTGGTGAAAGCAGGCTGGCGCGGGTGACATCGGACTCGAAGCGTTCCCTGCCGGACTCGATATGCGCACTGCCGGCGAGCGGGATCTGCAGCAGGTAGAAGCTTGCGAGCGGGCCGGGCAGGATGTCGACCGCGCGCCCATATTCGAGGTCGCTCAGCCCCAGCAGGCCGGCGCCCAGGTGGTTCATGCGGGCGGCCATCGGCGTCGGTGCGAGCGCCGGCTCGAGGCGGTGCGGCCGGAAGACGCGGCCCACGACATGTTGGGCCTGCTCGCGGTCGGACGAAGCCAGCAGCGGCTGCCGGTAGCGTACGCGCGCCCAAGCGGCATCGAGCAGCCGCGCTGCCTCGCCTGCTCGTTGGGATTCCATGGTGCTTTGCAAAGCCGAGCCCGTTGATCGAGCGCACTAATGTAGCGCCGCCTGTCCGCGTGCGCGAGATGATCGAGCGCAACACGGCGCGCGAATCTTGCAGTTTTTGGATAGTCGCTGCAGCCCGCGGATAGCGCCGCGGCACGCCGGCGACGACCATGGGGACATCTTCCGCACAGGAGCGCCGCATGTCCCAGCTCGCAGGCAAGACCGCCATCGTGACCGGAGGTGCCACGCTGATCGGCGCGGCGGTGGTGAACACGCTGTACTCGCAAGGCGCGCAGGTCGCGATCTTCGACATCGACGGTGCCGGCGCAGCGCGGGTCGCTGCCGCCGACGGCGAGCGGCTGTTCGCGCTGCCGCTGGACCTGACCCGCGACGACGCACTCGCCGATGCGGTCGGCGCGGTCGTG
This sequence comes from Piscinibacter sp., assembly GCA_035513255.1. Classification (GTDB taxonomy): domain Bacteria; phylum Pseudomonadota; class Gammaproteobacteria; order Burkholderiales; family Burkholderiaceae_C; genus Albitalea. Next base: position 14,720 of record DATKCI010000205.1, read on the forward strand.
CGACGCTTCGGCGGCATCGACATCCTCGTGAACCTGGCGTGCAGCTACCTGGACAACGGCTTCGCGTCGCCGCGCGCCGATTGGCTGCAAGCGCTCGACGTCAACGTCGTCAGCGCCGCGATGGCCGCTCGCGCGGTGCATGCGTCGATGAAGTCCCGCGGCGGCGGCGCGATCGTCAACTTCACCAGCATCTCGGCCAAGGTCGCGCAGACCGGCCGCTGGCTCTACCCGGTCTCCAAAGCGGCGCTGGTGCAGCTCACCCGCAACATGGCGCTGGACCTCGCCGCCGACGGCATCCGCGTCAACTCCGTGTCGCCCGGTTGGACCTGGTGCCGGTTGATGGACGAGCTGACCCACGGCGACCGCGCGAAGACCGACCGCGTGGCCGCGCCCTTCCATCCGCTCGGCCGTGTCGGTCATCCCGAGGAGGTGGCCGAGGTCGTCGCTTTCCTCTGCTCGTCGCGGGCCAGCTTTGTCACCGGCGCCGACTACGCGGTCGACGGTGGCTACTCGGCGCTCGGCCCGGAGGGCCGCGTGCCGGCGATTCCGAAGCTGATGGATTGAACAATCGCACGCAACAACCACGCACCACCCACGCACGGAGAACGCTCATGTCCAGACGCATTGCGATCGTCGGCGCCGGCCAGGCCGGATTGCCGCTCGCCCTCAGCCTGCAGGCCCGCGGCGACGAGGTCACGCTGATCAGCAACCGCAGCCCGGACGAGATCCGGCACGGCCGCGTGATGTCGAGCCAGTGCATGTTCGGCACGTCGCTCGCGATCGAACGCGAGTTCGGCCTCGCCGACTGGGCGCACGAGTGCCCGCCGGTCGAGGGCATCGGCCTCACGGTGCCGCACCCGGGCCAGCCCGGCGCGAAGCTGATCGACTGGGCAGCCCGGCTCGAGCGGCCGGCGCAGGCGGTGGACCAGCGGCTGAAGATGCCGGCGTGGATCGAGCGCTTCCGTGAGCGCGGCGGACGGTTCGTGCTGCAGGACGCGGGCATCGCCGAGCTCGAGGAGCTCGCCGCGACTCACGACCTGACCGTTGTCGCCGCAGGCAAGGGCGAGGTGACACGCCTGTTCGAGCGCGATGCGGCGAAGAGTCCCTACGAGCAGCCGCAGCGCGCGCTCGCGCTGACCTACGTGAAGGGCATGGCGCCGCGCACGCCGTACTCGCGGGTCTGCTTCAACCTGATCCCGGGTGTCGGCGAGTACTTCGTCTTCCCGGCGCTCACCACCAGCGGCGGGTGCGAGATCATGGTCTTCGAAGGTGTCCCCGGCGGGCCGCTGGACTGCTGGGCCGACGCGAAGACACCCGAACAGCATCTCGCGACGAGCTTGCGCCTCCTCGAGACCTTCGTGCCGTGGGAGGCCGAGCGCTGCCGTCACGTCGAACTGAGCGACGACAACGGCATCCTCGCCGGCCGCTTCGCACCGACGGTGCGCAGGCCGGTCGGTCGGCTGCCGTCGGGCGCGGTGGTGTTCGGCATCGCCGACGCGGTGGTCGTGAACGACCCGATCACCGGCCAAGGCTCGAACAACGCGACCAAGTGCTTCAAGGTCGTGCACGACGCGATCGTCTCGCACGGCGGCCGCCCGTTCGACGCGGCCTGGATGCAGGCCACCTTCGACCGCTACTGGGACTATGCGCAGCACGTGACGCGCTGGACCAACATGCTGCTCGCGCCGCCGCCCGAGCACATCCTGAACCTGCTCGGCGCGGCTGGCGCGTGCCCGCCGCTGGCGGCCACGATCGCGAACAACTTCGATCACCCGCCGGGGTACTTTCCATGGTGGGCCGACGCCGCCGAGTGCGAGCGCTTCATCGCGATGCAAATGGCGAAGCTCGCACCTTTGACCGATGCGGCAGCGACCGCGCAGGCGGCCTGATCATGCAGCCCGCCCTTGCTGCCGCGGCCAACGCCGCGCCTCCATCCATGGAAACCTCGACCGACACGCGCCGGCTGCGCGATGCGCTCGGCGCCTACCCGACCGGCGTCACCGTCGTCACGACGCGCGGCCCGGACGGCCGCGCGGTGGGCCTGACGGTCAACTCGTTCGCGTCGCTGTCGCTCGAGCCACCGCTGCTGCTGTGGAGCCTCGCGAACCGCTCGCCGAACCGGCGCGCCTTCCGTTGCGCGAGCCACTTCGCGATCAACGTGCTCGCCGCAGACCAGGAGGCGCTCGCGCGAAGTTTCGCGAACCCTGCCGTGGCCGACAAGTTCGACGGCGTGGCCTGGCAGCCGTCGCACGCGCACGGCGTGCCGCTGTTGGCCGGCGCGCTGGCCCACTTCGTCTGCGAGTGCCGCGACGCGATCGAGGCCGGCGACCATACGCTGCTCATCGGCCGCGTCGAGCAGCACGTGCGCGTTGCCGGCGAGCCGCTCGTGTTCCACGCCGGGCGCTTCGCGGCGCTGCGCTGAACCACGCCGCACAGGAAGGAACGACGATGCATGCGCAACCGACCCGCAGCCTTTCGATCGACATCGCCGCCGCCGACGGGCGCGGCCGCTTCGGCGCCTACCTCGCGCTGCCCGCCGCGGGCCATGGCCCGGGCCTGGTGATCGCGCAGGAGATCTTCGGCGTCAACGCGACGATGCGCGAGCTGGCCGACCTGTACGCCGAGGAAGGCTACGTCGCGCTCGTGCCCGACCTGTTCTGGCGCCAGCAGCCGGGCGTCGAGCTGGGTTCGACACCCGAGGACTGGCAGCGTGCGTTCGCGCTGTACCAGGGCTTCGATGAGGCCAAGGGCGTCGAGGACGTGCAGGCGGCGATCACCACGCTGCGCTCGCGCGCCGACGTGCGCGGCGGCATCGGCGTGCTCGGCTTCTGCCTCGGCGGCAAGCTCGCCTACCTTGCGGCCTGCCGGACCGACTGCGACGTCGCGGTCGGCTACTACGGCGTTGGCATCGAGACGGCGTTGGACGAGGCGGGCAAGATCCGCTGCCCGCTCACGCTGCACATCGCCGAGAACGACAAGTTCTGCCCGCCCGACGCGCGCGAGCGCATCCTCGCCGAGCTGCGCGGGCGGCCGGGCGTCGAGCTGCACGTCTACCCCGGCGTCGACCACGCGTTCGCTCGCCGCGGCGGCGATCACTTTCACAAGCCCTCGGCGCTACTCGCGCACGAGCGCAGCATCGCGACGCTCAAGCGCGCGATCGGCCCGCAGCACGACCTCTCGGCGCTGTGGGACAAACACTGCGAGCAGGAGTTCGCGCGCCGCGATGTCGACGCCACGATGGCGACGATGGTCGCCGAGCCCTACGTGAACCACATCCCGACGATGACCGGCGGTGTCGGCTACCGCGACTTGCACCGCTTCTACCAGCGCTTCTTCGTCGACAGCAACCCGCCCGACACCTCGCTGATCCCGATCTCGCGGACGGTGGGGGCGACGCAGGTGGTCGACGAGATCCTGTTCTGCTTCACCCACACCACCGAGATCCCGTGGATGCTGCCGGGCATCGCGCCGACCGGGCGGCGCGTCGAGATCCCGCTGCTCGCCGTGGTCAAGTTCCGCGGCGACAAGCTCTGCCACGAGCACATCTACTGGGACCAGGCGAGCGTGCTCGTGCAAATCGGCGTGCTCGATCCGGGCGGGCTGCCGGTTGCGGGTGTGGCGACGGCGCGCAAGCTGCTCGATGAGTCGCTGCCGTCGAACGAGCTGATGGCGGCCTGGCGCGCGGAGCTTTGAGGACGCGGGAGGAGCCGACAACGATGGCAGCCATTGGCGGCGCAGCGACGTTCGTTCCAGAGCGAAGAACCTCTAGCTCCTCGCTCGCGCCGCCGCCGGCTTGAACAGCGCCAGGCCGAGGCCGACTGCGCAGCAAAGCATCGAGACCCACTGCACCAACCCCAGGGGCTCGCGGTGGATGATCGCGCCGGACACCATGGCCACCACCGGCACCATCACCGCCGACATTGCGGCGACGTTGAAGAGCGGCCAGTTGGTGCCCCAGACGAGGGTGGGAATGACGACGAACGGGATGGCTTTGCGCACCGGCGCAGGTTAGCCCAATCGGAGGCGTTGCTCGTGATGGCTCACCTCAGCAGCGCCAGCCGGCAGGTTGCCAATCGCGAGCCCCAAGTGCCTCTTCTCGTGTCAGTACGAGCAATACGCTTCTCCGCGGCGGCTCACCCTACAGCGGCCAAAGGAACGTTTTCGCGAAGCGAACCAGGCCCTGGAAGCGCAACTCGCCCTCGGTGCTCGAGCCGACGAGAACCAGCCCGCGCGAGGCTGCATCGCCATCGACGCGGCTGAGGTTGAACCCGTCCTTGAACACCGCCTTCCAACTGCGCTCGCTGGACACCCTGAAGCGGGCGTGCCGGTTGAACGCCTTGATGCGCCCGAGCGGGACTTCGTGCACGTCCTCGTCAGCGAGGACCGCATTCCCGGGCACGCTCAGCAGCAGCAAACCTTCGCCGTGCGTGCAGCGTGCCGAATGGAAAATGTACCGGCCGAACAGGATCGTCGACAGCCGCAGGCTCACGATGCTGGAGATGGCGACGTTCTCGCTGAAGCCGAGCAGGTTGGGGAAAGCGACGATGACCTCCTCGCCCGGCGCCATCGTCCACTTGACTCCGATCGATCCCTGCCCGGAGGGAAAGTGCATGTGACCCTGGCGCGAGTGCGAGCCGCGGCTCATCTGCCACTTCCAGTGCAGCAGGCGGTGCATGAACGCGATCCAGGGTTTCCACAGAACGATGCCCTTGCGCTGATTGACCCCCACTTCGAAGGTCAGCAGCGGTGTCGTGAATGCCTTCGACACCTCGATGCCGTCCTGGGCTTCGTAGCGGCCCTGGATCGCCAGCGCACGGTCGAACCCGACGTACGACACCCCCGTCTCGTGGAAGATCTCCAGGGCCAGCACGTAGAGGTAGCTCTTGATCGCCACCATCACCAACCAGATGGTCAACACCGCGCTGACGGTGGCGGTGATCGCGAACAGCGAGTCGACGCTCTGATGGGCCCAGACGCGCGATGCCTCGACGTTCTCGTGCAATTCCTCGCGCGCGAGATCGAGCTGCTCGTGTGCGCTGAGCACGCCCAGGTCGGCTCGGCGCGCGACGGCGTTGGCAAAGCGGGCCTGCGCGCCGCGCCTGAAGCTGCCGTAGGTGCTCTCGGCCCGCCGTTTGGCACAGTTGGCGAGGCTGCAGAAGGGGTCTATCCCGCAGTGCGGGGTCTTCAGGCCGAGCGAGGCGGGCACGCCGCGGAACAGGTTGCCCGCGCCGTCCTTGGTCATGCGGCCGGTCTCGAAGGCCGTGACGCCGGCGGCGTGGAGCGAGGCCGCGATGTCCGCCTCGGCGGCGGCAGCCCAGGCGTCGATGCTCAGCTCTACGCTGTCGCGCAAGGGCCGGGGCGAAACCGTCCAATGCGCCGCTGACCGAGCCGCAGGGCAGGCTCGGATCAGATGATGCCCGTCCTCGTCATCGGCCAGCTCCACCATGCAATAGCGGACCAGCAACGCGGCATCCAGGGCCAGCGCCTCGTTGCCCCGGAACACCTGGTCTTTCGCCGCCGCGAGCAACGGCTCGATCTGCGACAGCACGCTCAGGAACTCGACCCGCGCCACCGCGCGCCGCTGCAGTTCGGTGACCTGAGGGGCCGCCCCCGTGGCCCGCGCGAAGGCGCCCTGCGCAGCCTGCAGTCGCGCGTCGATGCCTGTGACTCTGGCGAGCCGCTCCACCAGCTGGTCCTTCAGCACCAGGGCAGGATTGTCCCGCTTCACCCCTGCGTCGAGCGTGCGCTTGCGCGCTGCAATCCGGTTCTCGGCGGCGGCCAGCTCTCTCTGCAGGCGAACCAACTGTGCCTGCTGGAACGCGAGGAAGACGACACCGGCCAGCAGCGGCCTCAGCTCGGTCATCGAGCGCCTGGCGGTAGAGATGGTGGCGGCCAGCCGGGCCTTGTTCGCCTGGAGCAGGCGCAGCACCACATCGTTCGCCTCGGCCACCTTCGCCCGGTCGACGAGCAAGCTGCGCTCAGGGACGACCGCGCTGCGGATGGCGGCCTTGACCGTCTCCAGCGTCGCGCGTGCCTGTGCATCGTCCGCCCACTGCCCGGGCTCCGCGGTCATCGCGAGCACGTGTTTCCTGAGCGTGAGGACCTGCAGCCGCGCATCCTCGATCAGGCCGCGTTCGAGCGACACCGGCTGGAACGCCGAGCGTGCGATGGGCCGTTCGAGGCCTGTGCAGGGCATGGCGCCATCGTCATCGTCTCCGGCCAAGGTGCAGTACTCGTCGATGAACCCTGACCCGTAGGCGGCCCGCAGCGCAGACTCGCCCAGGAGCGCATTCAGCCCCCAGCCGATCGCGATCAGCAGCAGCGCCGGCGACCACAGTTTCAATGCGCTGGCCGCCGGCCGCCACGGCGCAATGCCCGCGGCCTTCAGGTCGCGGGCCACGTAACGGTTCTGGCGGACGACCTCGACCAGAATGACGAGGATCGCAAATCCGGCGAGGGCACCGAGGATCTGCGCCAGCGCGAACGCATCGGTCGCCGCGTGCAGCGCGAACAGCACGACCGCATGGAGCAGCAGCACGATCCTGCGCGACCGGCACCGCATGGCAAAGGCCAGCGCGATGATCGCGCAGAACCCGAGGTAGGCGAGTCCCAACGGCTGGGCAAGCAACAACGACGCGCTGAACGAGGCGCCGCCGATCGACCAGGTGGTGCTGACGGCCGGGATCGTCAGCAGCAGCAGCGAGAGCCAGATGAAGCCAACGACCGCCCTGCGCGTGGCGCCTGCTCTTGCGTTCAAAGCCGTGCTCCTTCCGTCGCTGGCACCTCGTCGCACGCCAGGTGGGCCGAGCGCTCTGGCGTTGGTCCGGCGACGCAGCGTTCCGTTGCACCGCCCGCAGGGGGATGGTGGTGGCAGAAGACGGGCACGTCAGTCGGCAGACGAGTGAATCGATGTTTGCCGCCAGTCCGCCCGCGGCGGGGTTTCTTCGCTTGCCGTCCCGGCCCCGCTTGGAGATCATCGTTCGTATGCTGTCGCCCACTCCACCCTTGCTCCGCTGGTCCACCGACTCCGCGCCCGCCGGCGAGCGGATGGACTACTGGATCGAGGCTGTCTGCGAGTGCTTTCTCGAAATGCATGTCACAAGTGCGATGCCCGACCACTTCGCGGCCGAGCTGGTATCGGCCCCACTCGGTGCGTTGCAGATTAATCGCGTGAGCGGAAGCGCGCAAGACGTCTATCGAACACCACGCGCGCTGGCGCGCAGCAAGCAGGACTACTACTATCTGCTGTGCAAGGACGACACCCCGTGGTCTGCTGCGCATCGTTCGCGCCATGCACGGCTGCTGCCTGGCGACCTGCTGCTGATCGATTCGCGCCACTGCTACGAATTCCACTTCGAACATACCTGCAACACGCTGTCCATCGAGTTGCCCACGGCGTGGGTCGAGCAGTGGCTGCCTGACCCGGCCCGGATCTGCGGGCGCCGACTGAACGGTCAAGAAGGCTTCGGCGCCGCGCTGTCGGCCTTTGCACGTGCGCTGCTGCCCGAGATGGCGCTGGCGCCGACCGCGCCCGCCGCACTGCTGACCGACCAACTCGGCGCGCTGCTCGCGCTGGCCGGCGGCGGCGAAGCTCCGCGTACATCCGAAGGTGCGGCGCTGCATGCGCGCATCGAGGCCACCATCCGCGAGCGCCATGCCGAGCCCGGACTCACGGCCGCCACCGTCGCGATGGGGTTGGACATCGGTGAACGCAGCCTGCACCGCGCGCTGGCGGGTCGTGGTGCCACGTTTGCACGGCAGCTGATGGCCTGCAGGGTCGATGTCGCACGCCGGCTGCTGGCCGACCGCCGCTTCGACCACCTCACGGTGGCCGAGATCGGCCGCCGTGTCGGACTGCCCGACGCATCACACTTCGTGCGCATCTACCGGCAAGGCACCGGCCTCACGCCCGCCGCATGGCGCCGAGCGCACGCCGCGGGCCAAGTCGGTGCGGCACGAAGCGGCCAAGGGGCTGGCCGGTAGCGGCCATTCAGGGGCGCTCGCGGCGCCTACAGTGCGGTCGCTCGCTGACCTCACTGGAGATCCTTCATGGCCGACACCTACGTCCTCGTCCACGGCGCCTGGCACACCGGTGCCGAACTCGAACCGGTGGCCCGCGAACTTCGCGCCGCCGGCCACACCGTGCTGTGTCCCACGCTGGCCGGCAACCGTCCCGATGACGATCGCGCTCGAATCGGCTTGGCCGATGCGGTGACATCGCTGGTCGATTTCGTCGAGGCCGAGGACCTCAAGCAAGTGCGCCTGGTGGGCCACAGCTACGGTGGCATGGTGATCTCGGGCGCAGCGGCGCGGCTGCTGCCGCGCCTGGCACGCATGGTCTACGTGAACGCCTTCGTGCCGCTGCCCGGCGAATGCCTGAACGACATCGTGCCGCCGCACTACAAGGGCCTGTTCGACGCCGTTGCGGCAGACAACGGAAATGCAGTGATGCTGCCTTTCGAGATCTGGCGCGACGCCTTCATCAACGATGCCGACCTCGAACTCGCGCAGGCCGCCTACGCGAAGCTGAACCCTCATCCCTACGGCACATTCACCGAGCCGATCGCGCTCGAACACCCGCTGGCAGCACTGACGGTCGGGAAGTCGTACCTGAACTGCGTGCTCGACACCGCCTTGCCGGCCAGCCTGCCCTGGCACCCGCGGCTGTCCGAACGGCTCGGGCTGTTTCGGTATGTCGAATGCGTCGGCAGCCACGAGGCCTGGTTCACGCAACCGGTGGCGCTGGCCGGCGCCATCATCGAAGCTGGACGCGATTGAGGCCTTGGGCCGCGCCGCGAGCATCTCGCGTTCGACGGCGGGTTCGTCTTTGCGGACGATCATCGAGGACCTCCGGCGGATGTGACGGGCCGTGCCGCCGGCCGAGGCCTTCGAGCGCGCCGAGCGCGCTGCACGGGCGATGGGGTGGGAGATCGTGGCGGCCAAGCCCGATGCACTGCATTCGTGGGTCGACTGTCAGGCCTCGACCCCTTGCTGCCACTCCCTGCGCCGGTGTGTGGGCGCCCTGCAGCGTCAGCTCGACAACTGTCCCTCAAAACCGGCGCGCGCCGGCGAGACGCCAGAAGAACAGCTCTCGAGAGCCACTGACGGGCCGCTCCCCAACAGATCGCGACGTCTCATGGTCGATCACACGCCGCTGAGCGCCGCCTGGCTGCGGTCCGATACGGTGTTGGTCGTGGTCTGCGGGGCTTCGCGATCCTCGATGAAGAAGGCCAAGCCGGTGCCCGCGGCCGACACCAGCACCAGCAGCGGACCGGCGTAGACGAAGGCCGGAATGAACCCGACCGCCGCGATGAGGACGGCGGCGCCGACGACCGACGACCCGACTGCCAACCAGTGGGCGTTGTCGGTCACCAGGAATTTCTCCTCGCTGCCTTTGCGAAAGCCGTTGAGGGCGTTCTGAACACCGCGCACGAAGCCGGCTGCGAACAGCACGGTGGCGAGGATGCCGAGGACCAGAATGACGATCGAGATGGTGGACATGGTGCTTCCTTCACATGTTGGCGAACAAGATGACGATGGAGGGCGAGCGCTTCAGCCCTGTGCCTTGATGCTGCTCACGGCGCCAAGCTCCGCATAGTTGAAGTCGGTGTCCGGCTTCAAGAAGGCGCCGACGACGACCGAGAGACCGCTGATGGCGAGGATGCTGATCGTGCCGATCAGCTCACCGTAGACCTCGCGCAAAGGCATCCCAATCAGAATCGCGAGCGCAATGCCGCCCACGAAGCCCAAGGTGTTGGTACGGCGCCAGACGATCGCCAGGACCAGTGGCAACAGGATCGATGTCTTCAAGGCATAGGTGGTCAGCACCAAGGTCGTGAAGTTGATCCCTGACAGGACAATGACCAGCGCGATGGTGCCGCCAATGAGCACGGAAATCTTCGTCACAACGAAAAGCACCCGCTCTGACACCCGCGGCGCGAAGCGCTTGACCACGTCGACCGCCACGATCGACGCGAGCGCGGCGCTGGCGCCGTCGATGGTCGAGTAGCAGGCCGCCAGGATGACCAGCACATACAGAACCACCAATGCCACCGGCAGACCGATGTGCGAGACGACGTAGGGGCCGATGGCTGCGATGTCGCCACCGATGTCGGCGGCCGTCAGGCCAAAGGCGATGCCAACGAGGCCCAGCATACCGAGTGCGATCGGAATCGGGTAGAACAACGCGCCGGCCCACAGGAAAGTGCGGTTGACGTGGTCCGCGCGGATCGACCAAGCCTTCTGCCAGAAGGTCTGATCAGCGACGGTCGCAGCCAGCAGACCGAACGCCAGTGTGATGCCGAACCCGGCCGCCGCATCGGGCCGCATGACCGAAAGGTTCTCCGGGTTGCTGGTGCCGACCACGCTCATCACGGCCGTCGCTCCGCCGGGAATCCTGTCGTACACCAGCGAAACCACGATGGCCGCCGGCACCGTGAGCATCAAGGTGTTGATGGTCGCCGTCATCACGCTGGTCCAGAGCCCGCCGAAGTAGCTGTACGCCAGCACGCAGACCATCCCGACGACTGCAGCAACCGCCCAGTGGATTCCGAAGATGGATGACATCACAATCGACGTCCCCTTCAGGTTGATCAGGATCTCGAGAATGATGCCGAAGATCATCGTCACGGTGACGATGCCACTCGCAACCTTCGAACTGTTGAAGCGGTGCGTGATGAACTCGGAGATCGTGTAGCCGTTCGGCATGTGCTTGCGCAAGATCCGTGTGAACGGTATCAGCGCCATCACCGCGAAACCGTTCGGAACGACGAACCAGAAGAGTCCCGAGAGTCCCCATTGGAATGTCATCGCAGAACTCATCATCACCGCCATCGCCCATGTCCAGACCGCGATCAGCGATCCGACACCGAAACCGAACCCGACCTTGCGGTCGGAGATGATGAAGTCGTGTGTGTTGCGCACCAGCCTTCGCCTGACCAGCAGCGCGATCGCAAGTGAGAACAAAGATAGCCCGACCATCACCGCGAATCCGAGCGTGGGCGTGAGGCCTGGCGTAGCTACCAGCGCTGCCTTGTCCATTCATGACTCCCATTCGAAAAGTTTGAAAACAATCCGGCCAGCCCTCAACTTCTGATCGTTGGAGCAACCGCTTTGGGCCGACGGGTTTGCAGTGCGCTGCTTCTGTCCGCCGGTGCGATGAACTGCTCTGACTGAAGACGCAACAGTCGCTTTGTGCAGATCGCTTTGTCTGGTGAGCGACTCGTTGTTGGAGGCTCGCTATGCAGAATGCATGCCGACCTTTCTGATGTCGTCGGCAACAAACTTGCACCGTCGTTGGAGCGTCCCTACGCCCGGTGAATCAAGAAGCGCATCGCATATCGCATCGAATGCGCTGCCAAGTTTGGCGAGGCTCGTGCGCTCTAAAGATGCAACCATGGCACTTGTTCTGTGCGATGCTGTTTGATGTGGGGTGAAGTGCATGGATTGGGGGCCGCGTGGTGCCTCGGTGTGTGATCAACGATGCAGTGAGGGGAAAGCAACACGCTGCGCCGGCTGCTGTGCAATGCAATCACCGGCGCAAGCGCGGCTCGTTCGTAGAACAGTGGCCATTCACCGCTTGTCGAAGCGATGAGCCCGTCTTCCAGCAATCAACGCTCAGCCGTTGCCGGGGTCAACCAAGGTCGAGAGATTCGCTGGGCGATTCGAGGCGCTTCTCGATGGTGTTCCAGTTCAAGAGCTCATCAACAAAGGTACTCGCGAACGTCTTTCGGTCGTTGCGGTAGTCGATGTAGTAGGTGTGTTCCCACACGTCACACGTCGCAAGCGCTTGTTTGCCGCGCACCAGCGGCAGGTCGTAGTTGATGGTCGATTCGATGCTCAACTTGTCACCGTCCTGAACCAGCCACACCCACCCGGAACCGATGCGAGCCAGGCACGCCTCGACAAAGGCCTTCTTGAAGCCGGCCATGTCACCGAACGACTGATTGATCAAACGCTTGACGGCTTCAGAAGGCTTGGTGGAACCGGGCGGCGACAGCGACAACCAGAACAGGCTGTGGTTCCAATGCTGCGAGGCGTTGAACAGAAGCTTGCTCTGGCCCGGGTCGGCAGCGGCGAACCGGATCACGTCCTCGAGCGATTTGCCGTGGAGCTTGGCGTCTTTGACGACGATGTCGTTGGTGCCGGTCACCACGCTGCCGTGGTGCTTTCCGTGGTGATACGAAAAGCTCTCGACAGACAGAATCGGCATCAGCGAATCGGCAGGAAACGGAAGGGCAGGGAGTGAGAAGGACATGGGATTCTCCTGTTTCAGTTGGCGTCAGGCTGAGAGGTGCTGGTACCTGTTTCCGGCCATCCTTCCTTGAAGACCGCGATACCGCGGCGTCTTCGAAGGTCTTTGATGGACGGGTCGAACCAGTTCTTGGATCGTGCTTTCATCAGTTGCTCGCTGAGGAGCATTTCCGTGCGCAAGAATGGCGACGACGGCATGACCGGTGGTTTGAAACGGCGCCGGAAATCTGCCGCCAAAGCTTCGAGCGCAGCGCTGTCGGCGTTTTTGCTGGCGTCGATGAACCTATCCTGAACCGCCGTGATCGCTTCACCGGTCAGGGTCAGCGTGCGGATCTCTTCGTTCGTCTTCTCGTCGAACCTGAGCATGCTGACTTTTTCTTCGAGCCTCGCTTCGATCCACAGGGCATCCTGGTCCGTCACGGGATCGCCGGCATGCTCATCGCGCCACGCGATCAGTTCCGCCAGCGCCGAAGCCAGGTCCGCCATTCCATTCACCCGCCCCGACCATTCTTCCCGGAGCCCCTGGTCCCCGAAAGGCGAAGGATCGGTACGCCGTTCGGCGCCCACAATGCGCACACGCTCTTTGCTCATGGAGGATCTCCGTTGATGGCGAACGATTCGTGGTGAACCTGCTCTTCCGGCACGCGGAAGGTCGAGATCACGCCGCGCCCGGCAGCGACCATCGCCGCGGGGCCGCACAGATAGAAATGACTTCTTTGGGGATTCGGCATGCACGCGAGATGCTTCTTCAGCGCGTCCACGGCCGTGCCGCTAACGCCCGCCCAGGTCGCACCCGGTGAGACGACGGCGATCTCCACCTTCAGCGCCGAGCAGCAAGCGCGGAGAGTCTCTATTTCGTCCAGCGCAATCAGCTCTTGTTCGTTCGCGGCCCCGAAGATCAAGGTGGGCCGGCTGTCAGGGCTGTCGATGACCAGCTGACGCAGCATCGCGAGAACGGGAACCAGGCCGGTCCCGCCCGCCACGAACACCGGCTCGGCGCATTCCGCTGCCAATCCGAAGTTTCCGTACGGCCCCTCGACTGAGACGGCCTCGCCCTCCCCGCGCATCTGTGTCAGCGCTTCGGAAAAACGTCCACCCGGCACGAGGCGAATGAAAAACTCCAGTTCGCGCGTGGTCGACGACAGGTTGGCGACCGAGAAAGGCCGGGTCAGCCCCGCCTGCGTTAGATGCAGGCGCACGTACTGGCCGGCCTTCCACTGCAATGGGTTTTGCGCGACCAGCGTTCGAACCACCAGTCGAACCGTTGTCGGAGAGACGCGATCCAACGCGATGATCCGGCCAGGCCGGCTGTCGATGTCCAGGCGCGCAGCGCGGTCTGCGGGATAGTCGAAGTCGACAACGAGCGCGCTGCGAGGCTTCAGGCGGCAGGCGAGGATCCAGCCCTCGTCTTCGTCATACTCGGACAGCGCATGCTCGCTGTGTTCGAGCAAGGCATCGTATTTGCCTTCTTCGAGAAATCCACGACAGGCCCCGCACGAGCCTTGACGACATTCGCTCACCAGCAGTATGCCGTGTCGCATTGCGGCACTGACAATGTCTTCGTTCTCGGCGCACGCGATCTCGACCGCGTTCGCACCCTCGAACGTCAATCGAACGGGATGGAGCTGCGGACCGGGCATGTTCATGAGCATGTCCTTCAGCGAGGCACTTCGCTGCCCCAGCCGACCAGTTCGGTGGTGATCGTGAACGTGTTGCCCGCCACATAGGCACGACCGATGGTGGTCGAGACATTCACCAGGAAGTCGTAGACCGTGTAGCTGTGGCCGACCATTTCCTGGATCTCGTCCAGGTCGAAGGTGAAACCTTCTTCGCAATCGATGCGGTAGTAGACGCCGGCGTCCTCGATCTTGAGCGTCGGGTTGTCGGCGTACGCTTCGCGCAGCCACTCGACAGCGATCTCGATCTCGTCGGCTTTCATCAGTGCCAACACGACGCTGCGGGTTTCGCGGACGGCGCCGCTGTTGAGCATTTTCTCGCGCAGCACCGTCGCCTCGTCGAGGATCACCTCGCCCGGGATGGCTGGAAGCGTCATGCTGCCACTCCTGCGGGCGCCATCACCGGCGAGGCATCGAGCAGCAACTGGATGTCCAAGGGCATGTCGAAGAGCGGCGCGTACTTCCGGTTCCAGCTGTTCACGATCTCACCCAGCGCGGCGTCGGCCGTCTTGATGCTCTGAGAAGAACGGCGCAATGTCTTCGTCCCCTGCCACATCGCCTTGAAGTTCTTGATCGCCGAGATTTCGAGCGGGATCCACTTCTCCGCCCAGTACTGCATCAGCTTCTTGTTGTAGGCGCCAAACTTGGGGTCGGCCAGCAGTGTTTTGGCGAACAGCTCGGTGGTCCAGAGCTGGGCTGCCTCGGCCGAGCGAGCGGAATACTCCTGCAGCTGAGGCGTGAAGACGTCGCCGTGCAGTGGCGCGAGCTGGCTGAAGAACGCATCGCGTGCAAAGCGGCCGAACAGCGGCTCGTGGATGACATGGGTCGCGAACAGTATTTCAATGTGGTCGTAGGTTTCGCCCCACGCTTCCTCGACGTACTCGCGTGCGCCTTGCCAGATGGGGTCCTCGTGCCACAGGGCCTTGGACGGCCCGACCTCTGCACGTGCAGCCTCACACACCTGAGACAGGAAGACCTTTTCGGCCTGGATCATTTGTGCGTTGTCGAGAAAGTCGACTGCCGAGGTGACGACGGCGACCCGCAGCGTGTCCACCAGACAGTCACGGATGGGCGCGGCCAGCGTCATGAAGATGCCGTAGTCGTGAAGAGCCAACGCGCCGAGGTGTCCGCAAATGATCGAAGAGATCCACTCCGGGTCGAAATTGCGGTGCGTCTGTCGCTTGGCGGAGGTCCACACCATTCTTTGGAAGGCGCGCCACTCGTCGGCTTTCTCCGAAACATAGGGACGCTGCCAGCGTGCCTCGGGGTCACGAAAGACGAACCAGTCCGTCGACCTGGCCTCGGTGAGGTAGTTTTCCCAGCTGCCCCGCCCGCCGGGGAACGAGGTGCTCCAGCCGCCGACACCGATCCCGCCGGGGATCCAGTCCGGGTTGGGCTGGTTGTAGAGCAGCACCTGTTCGTACTCGGAGATCCTCGACCCGTACGGTTTCGCGAAAGACAGCGGCGTGCGCTGCTCTTCCAGGACGGTCGGCTGGACGTCGTAACTCGGATTCAGCAGTGCACGCCTGACGTCTGAACTTGGGTTCATGAATACCTCCGGGCATGAGAGAAAAGATGTCGCACGACGCGCGTGCACCCAGCGAACGAGTTAGTGCTTCTCGAAGCTCGCGCCGGCCGTGAGCGGATCGCGGATGTGAATGCGGCAGGCCGCCAGATCCTCCAATGTCCACAGTCGTTCGGATCGGAGGTGCGGCTGCGACACCAGCGTCTTCCCGTCGCTACGCACACCGCCGGTGGCACGCACGATGTCGGAGAGCTCCCAGCCATCGAAGATCTCGAAGAAGTTCTGGCCGGTATACCGCTCGGGTTCGGTCAGAAACATCCGCTCGCACCAGGTGGAACAGAACGCATGGCGCCGCCCAGCGTACTCGGTGATCCGCATGTCGCAACCGGTGGGATTGCCTTCGGTCACCGCCGCGCCGGCGCGTTGGGGCGTGAGTTTGAGCAGCGTCGACTGGCATACGCGGCACATCATCATGTGCTTGTTCTCTTTCATCAGCCACTCGCACGGCATTGTCTTGTTGGCCGGGTTGTCGACGCCCATCTCTTCCCACTCGACAAACACCTTTCCGACCGAGTCGTACCAACCGGGATAGTGTTTCTCGAACCAATCCTGGTCGCGCGAGTTCGGCAGTTCGACGCGGCAGCCCACCAGCGGCCACAACGCGTACATCGCCGCGAACGCATCGTGCTGCCCCCAATAGGCGTCGGCTTTCGCGTCTGCCAGGTTGCGTGGCGACTTGAGGCCGAACTGGCTGAATCGGCCTAGCCAGATGCCACCCCAGTCCTCGTAGACCCAGCGGTCCCAGGTCTGCGCCCACGGCTCCACGCGGTTGACGGCGCCGTACTCGAACGCTCGGCCGACCATCGGCGTAAAGCCCTTGTGTTGGATCCAGAAAGCGTTCTCAAGATCGGTCTGCACGTACTCCATGTTGTCGGCGTTGTCGACGATTGAGATCATCGTGTTGTAGCCATTCGCCATGTGGCGGAGTTCGTCCGACTGAATGGACAAGAAAACAGTCGGCGTCACCTCATCGCCATTGGCTGCGGCCAACTGAGTCATCGCCACCACCAACGGGTTCGTGAAGCACGCCTCCGCCACCATCTGCAGGTTCAGCGACACCAGCACGGGATCACCCGACATGAAGGACTCACACGCCTGCTGCCGGTTGCTGAGGAACAGCGGGTTGCCATGGCGATGGCGACGCGTGTTGGTGAAGCCGGCCGGATCGTGGTACTGGGAAGCGAAGTACTTCTTCAGGTAGCCGAGCTGATTCGTGTGCCGCACTTCGTCGGCCACTTGAGCGAGGTAGCCGTTGCGTTGCTCGGGCGATTCCACAGCGTCGTAGAGCAGTGCCGAACCGGCGATCGATGCGTATTCGCCCATCTCCAGGAAGTTGCTGGTGAACTTCATCATTTCCGCCCAGCGGGTCTCGATGCGGCCCCCGGCACGCAGCCGGGACAGGCTGTCGACGAGCGAGCCGAACTGGCGATCGTCCTTCTCTTCTTCCATGCGACAGTACTCGCCGACGATCAGCTTGAACTGTTCTCGCGTGCCATGGTTGAAGGTGTACTTCGACGGATATTTGGAGCGACGCTTTTCGAAATCCCATCCGAGATCTTGAAGCCAACGATGCACATCCTGTGCACCCACCTTGGCGTTGTCCGGGTTCAATTCGCGACTTGCAGCGAGTTCCATCAGCGTCCCTTCAATCCGTGACAAGACGAGCCACTGCACCCTCGGCGCACTGGCAAAGAAAGACTTCCAACGGCATCGGGCCTTCGGCGCGCGATGCGGATCGACACCCTGAAAACTGACAGCGTCTTCGCGCTCTCTCACGCAGCACGCGCTGTTCATGAAGAATCGCGATCGGTCACGCGACTCGTGTGGCCTCCACGCAAATCTATGTCGCTCGTTGCGAGCGGCAGCGTGGTTTGTCCCCGGGCTCTCTCGGTATTTCGTACGCAGAAAGTGTGCCTGGCAACGAAGCGACGGCCCGAACCGTGCTGTACCCCGTAGGAACATCAGTTGCGTCGCTTCGCGGTTGAAAGACAATCGAAGCGAGCGCGCGTTAAAGATGCATATGGCGCACATGTTCAGTGCGACACGGTCTGTCTGCACCATTGACGGACAAACCAACAGTTCGGTTCGAAGAGGCCTCCATGCGACTAACCATCTACACCGACTACGCGCTTCGCATGCTGATCTATCTCGGGGTCAACGGCGACCGGCTGTGCTCGATCGGAACGATCGCAAGCAGCTATGGCATCTCGAAGAACCACTTGATGAAGATCGTTGTGGATCTAGCCGTCAACGGCGTGATCGAGTCGGTTCGCGGCAATGGCGGTGGAATTCGTTTGGCCAAGCCGCCGTCCGAGATTGCGATTGGCGACGTCGTGCGGATCACTGAGTCCGACATGTTTCTGGTCACCTGCTTCGACGCGACCGCGCCGAACTGCCGCATCTCGTCCGATTGCAAGCTGCGAGGGGTTCTGTCACAAGCCTTGGCCGGCTTCATGAGCGTTCTGGACGGCTACACCTTGGCTGACGTGATTGTTGATAGGCAGAGCGGGATTCAAAGCCTGCTGGGAATTGAGATCGTTGCTGCTCGGCATACACCAGCCGAAAGACGGACAGTCGCAACGCGGAGCGTGCCGCGGCGCGTCCGCTGAAGCGAAGCAAGGTCTGCGGTGGATCGCACGCGGCGCGTGCACTCTCCACAGGCCGGTGAGACGGCCGGCATTTCCCCGCCGCACCCAGTCTGCGTGATGGTCTCTCGGACTTTGCTCCGACCCGCCATTGCGAGTCCCATGCACGCATTTATGCGATGCCGCACTGCGCGGCTCGATCAGTCTCGGGATTGGCCGCGTGCGTTTTTGAAACTGGCAGAGGACACCGGTATCACGCCGGGCTGGCGATCGCGAGCGGCCGACGCTTGCGCAGCGTTGTCACTTGATGGCGTCGGTCGAGCAACTAAGGCAGGGGACATTCATCTGCCTTTGACGCCGGACGGCGTCGGCCGCGATTGAGCCGGCCTGGACCAAGCGTCGCCGCGTGTCGGCGACCTGCAATGTCAGCAGGACCTCGAGACCGGACGTTGGTGTTTAGCAGGTCGACATTCGGCTTCAGACTGTCTGCCGCCGCTCGACTGTGGGTTACCGAATGACGCCGGCCGCAGAAGGCAGCCGTTGGCCACCTTCTCTGCGAACGGCGGGTTCACTTGACATTCGCCGAGCCGCGCACCGGCGCGCCAGCGTTCACGCGCGCCCGCAACTCGACACCCCAGAACGCCAGGGTTGATGGTCGAGTAGCCAAGCCATGGAGCTTCGCCCTCACGGATCCGAGCATGCGGCTTTCCCGCACTGGGCCTGCAGGGCGACGATGGCTGGCAGGTCGCCCTGCAGGGCCAGACGCGGCGCGGCGGCAAACCGGGGTCGCGGCGGGCGCGTCCCCCGTGTCGGGTCGGCCAGCCAACCGGGGCCCGTGGGTATGCACGCGCCCCTTGGGGGCGATTCGAGCCCGCATGCCGGTGGCAGGTTCCTCATGCAGCAGCGTCGAGTGCCGTCTCTTGGACAAGTCACCAGCCCCGGACTCAGTCGTCCTTGTTCAGAACGTTCTTGTTCAGAAGAAAGGTGACGCGAAGGTTGACACCACCGAGCTTGTTGAAGCCAAGAAACTCTTCCAGCCCACGATGGATGCTGACAATCCAGCGGAACTGCCGGAGCTTCGTTTTCGCCACTTCCGACTTGACCCGGTGCGACGCGTGCTGCTCGACGACGGTCGCCCGGCGCGACTGGGCGCACGTGCGCTGGATCTGTTGCTGTTGCTGGTGCAACACCGCAAGCGCGTGGTCGGCAAGAACGAACTCTTCGATTGGGTCTGGCCCGGTCTGGTGGTCGAAGAGAACAACCTGCAGCAACACATCTCGGCGCTGCGAAAGCTGCTCGGACCGCAGGCCATCGTCACCGTGCCCGGACGGGGTTACCAGTTCGCCGAGCGCATCGATGAACCGGTCACGACAGCCCCTGTCGCCGACATCGCGCCAGCTCGCGACTCTGCGCCGCCTCTCGTGCCGGACCTCGGGCCGCTGATCGGGCGCGAGGTCGATCTTGGCGAGGTCCGGGCGCGCTTGGCGCAGCACACGCTGGTCACGTTGGTCGGCCCCGGCGGCATCGGCAAGACGCGGCTGGCCTGGGCTGCGGCTCGCACCGAAGCCGGGCGCTGGAGCGGTGGTGTCTGGCGCGTGGAACTGGCGGCACTGGATCAGGCCGCACTGCTGCCGGCGGCCGTGGCGCAGGCACTGGGCATCGTGCTGGCGCCGGCCACCCGTGCCGGCGACGGCGCGACCGCGGTGGCCGCATCGCTGCGTCAGCAAAGAATGTTGCTGCTGCTCGACAACTGCGAGCGCCTGCTCGAGGCGGTGGCGGATCTGATCGAGGCACTGCGTTCCCGCGCCCCCGACGTGCACGTGCTGGCCACCTCGCAAGAGCCGCTGCGGCTGGCGCATGAACAGGTGATGCGCCTGGCACCGCTGGACGACACCGCGGCTGTGCAGTTGTTCGTCGCGCGCGCGCTGGCCGCGGAACGCCGTTTTCGGCCCACCGACGCCGAGCTGATGGCGGTGGGCGAGATATGCCGTCGCCTGGACGGTGTGCCGCTGGCCGTTGAACTGGCGGCGGCGCGGGTGCCTTTGCTCGGCGTGGCAGGCCTGCGCCAGCGGCTGGATGAAGGCCTGCGGATCCTGGCCAACGGCCCGGCACGCGCACCCCCACGACAGCAGACGCTGCGAGCTGCACTGGATTGGAGCCATGGGCTGCTCGATGGGTCGGAACAGGTGGTGTTCAGACGCCTGGCCGTGTTCAGCGGCGGCTTCTCGCCGTTCTTGGCACAACAAGTGCTGAGCGATGCCGACTTCGAGTCCTGGGCGGTGCTCGATCACCTGGGCGCGCTGGTCGACAAGTCGCTGCTCATGGCCGACAGCGAGCCCGGGCAAGAACCGCGCTGTCGCCTGCTCGAACCGACGCGTGCTCATGCGCTGGAGCGGTTGAACGCAGCGGGTGAAGCGCCGAGGCTGCGTCTGCGCCACGCGCAGACGATGGTCGGCCTGTTGCAGGCCTTCGAGCAAGACATGGTGCATGCGCGGCACTTCGACGGCCTGCTGCGCCCGCTGTTGGCCGAGACCGACAACATGCGCGCCGCCATGGCCTGGCTGACCATGCTGGGCCAAGGCCAGCTCGCCGGATCGGCTCGCTGGGCAACCTGGCGGACACGGAGTTCGCGCTGGGCCATGTCGATGCGGCCATCGCCCTGTGTCGGCAGGCCATTGCACTGGCCGCCGAACACGGCTGCCCGGAACGGGCGCGGCATGCTTACGCGAACATGGTGCCGGCACTGCTGACCCGCGGCGAGCTGCTGGCTGCTGAAGAGGCGATACGCGCCGGTCGCCTGATCATGGTGCGCACGGTCGGGTCGGCGATGGAGCTGCTGCTGCCAGCGGCACTGCTGGCTTGGCAGCGCGGCGATGCGCAACAGGCTGCCACGCTGGTGGGCTGTGCAGATCGCGCCTACGAGTTGCATGGCGACGAGCCACACCCGCCTGAGCGCCGCATGCGTGACAAGGTCTTGGCGGGCCTGCAGACAGCGCTGTCGGCGGAGGCCTTGGCAACGCTGCGGCAACACGGAGCCAGCCTGAGCGAAGACGAGGGATACGCTCAGGCTGGATTGGGCCCCGCCTGATCTGAGAGCCAACCCCCTTTCAAGGTCGTCAGGCTATGCGGCTCTGCGCGCGTGCAAGCGCCGTGGACACGTCGACGCAATGACGCGGCTCGACCCGCAGGCACTCAATGGCAGCAACGATCTGCAACTGGCCGTGTTCGGCAACGACACAGATGGCCAATTCCTGTTTCTGTTGAGCGCCGTCTTCGACAACCTGGGCAAGGGCGCCTCGGGCGCCGCCGTGCAGAACGTGGCGTTGATGCTCGGCCCGGCCGGCACCTCGAGGAGCGGCCGCAAGGACGACACCCTTCATCGCCTGGAGCAAGCTGCGTGAAACACGACATGCCGGCATTGGCCCCGCGGGCCGAACAAGATCATCCCGCCCTGTCCGATGTCAGCGCATCGCGGTCTGCCCGCGCGGCGCAGTGAAGACGGAAGGCTGCATCAGGCCGCAAGCAGCGCCGGCACCGAGTCGTGATTGAGCTCACGTGCAAGGTGCTCGATCAGCGCCCGCACGCGCAGCGGTTGCTGGCGTCGCGAGCTGTACGCGAGGTGTACGCCGAGCGACGGCGAGACCCAGTCTTCAAGCACGGCCTGCAACTCGCCCCGTGCAACCGCATCTCCCGCGACGAAGTGAGGCAGAAACGCCAAGCCCGAACCGTGCACCGCCGCCGCGAGCAGCGCTTCGCCGTTGTTGGCGCACAGCTTGCCGTCGATCGCCGGCTCGACGCGCTGCCGCGTCACCGCGTGTGTGAACCGCCATGGCGTCTTGCGACCGGTCCCGCTGTAGATCAGGCAGTCGTGCCGCGACAGCTCTTCCGGACGTCGCGGCACGCTGCGGCGCTGCAGGTACGCCGGCGCCGCGAACACGCCCATGCTGGCTTCGCCGATCTGCCGGGCGATCAGCGAGCCGTGCAGCTCCGATGCCACCCGCAGCGCCAGGTCGATGCCGTGTTCGACCAGATCCAGGGGCGCGTCGGTCAGCACCAGCTCCACGCGCAACTGCGAATGGCGCGCCATGAACCGGGCGAGAACCGGACCCAGCCGCGAGGCGCCGAACGAGGCGGGCGCGGTGAGCCGGATGTCGCCCGCGACCTCGGAAGCGCTGCGCCCGCTCTCGGCCGTCAGTTCGTCGAACGCGCGCAGCAGCGCGCGGCCGTGCTCCAGCACACGCCCGCCCTCGGCCGTCAGCGACACCCGGCGCGTGGTGCGCTGCAGCAGGCGCGCGCCCAGCAGCTGCTCCAGGTCTTGCACGGCCCGCGTGACGGTCGGCGTGGACAGATCCAGCGCATTGGCGGCGCGCACGAAGCTCCCCTTGTCCGCAACGGCCTGGAAGATCTCGAGCGTTTTCAAGCGGTCCATCGAAAGGTCCTCGGTCGGAAGGCGAGCCGCAGTACATCGCCTGGTTCAAGATCGGCGTGGCACTGCGGAACGCATCGCCCGGGAATTCGACGACTCAAGCCGTCTCGACCGCCGCGCCCATCAGCCGCAACGCCGCCGCACGAATCGCCTCAGGCTGCGGCACCCCCGCCTGCTCCAGTCAACATCATGCTTTCCAGCATCGAGAGGCGGACGCTGGGATCGAGGGAGGGTGTCATGTCGCGGTGCTCCGAGGGGTGAATCGAAGCACGGACTGTAGGAACGCGGCGCCGCGCGCACATCCGCCGAAAGAGCCATCGTGGGCCGCACGGCGGGCCACCCGCACTGTCGTCCCGTGGAGCGCCGGGCCACGCGGAGCGGTCGTCGATTCCGTGGGTCCCGGCTTTCGCCGGGGCGACATGCTATGAGAGGTCGCGCCAGCGCGCCGCGGCCTGACCGCGCGTATCGGCGCCGAGCTTGTCGAGGATATTTGCCACGTGGCGCTTGACGGTGTGCGGGCTCAGGTCGAGCGCGCGCGCGATCAGCTTGTTGCTGTCGCCGGCGGCCATGCGCGCCAGCACCTCGCATTCACGATCGCTCAGGCCGACGAGCGGCTTGACGCGACGTGCCTCGGGGGCCGGTGCCGCGGCGTCGTCGTGCCGGACCGGCGTCGGGGCTTCACCGCCCGGCGCCACCTGCGCCGCCTGCATCGACTGTGCGAGCCGCAGCAGCAGCGCCTGGTCTTCGGCCGGCAGGCGATCGCCCCACGGCACCGTCGCCAAGCGCTGCAGCGCCGGCAGGCCCGCCAGAAAGGCGCCGCCCACGTCGCCGCCGTCGGCGACCGCGGCCAGCCACGGCCGCAGCGTGGCGGCCGCCGCGTCGATGAGCCCCAGGCGCAGCTCCACGTCCGCCAGCAGCATGGTCGCCTGCGCGGCCGGGAAGAAGCATGAGCGCTCGATGTCCGCAGCCAGCGGCAGCAGCAGCTCGCGCGCGGGTTCCAGCCGGCCGTCGGCCAGCGCCACCAGCGCGCTGCTGAAGCGGCGGTCGTCGGCCGCGGCCGACCACTCGCAGGGGTTGCCGGTGCGCGCGATCGCGGCGTCGAGGCTGCGCAGCGTCGCGGCGTCGCCCAGGATCCAGGCGGCGCGGATGAAGGTGAACAGCTCCTCGTACTCGTGCGTGAGGCGGTTGCTCAGCAGCGAATGCTCCTCGAGGTCGCGCTTGTTCTCTCGCGCGGCCGTGTAGCTCGCATCGCGGTCGCCGCGCACCGCGTCGATCAGCGTGTGCGACATCCAGCTCTCGGTCATCAAGCTGCGCGGCCGGCCCAACCAGCGCACGTCCTCGTCGGCGCGGGCCAGCCACTGCGCGGCCTCATCGATGCCACCGTCGGACATCGCAAGCCAGGCGCGGATGTGCATCGCGCTGGCGTGCAGCTGCGTCGGCGTGTCGCCGGCCAGCCGCAGCGCACCCTGCGCGAAGCGCGCCAGCAGCGGCTTCATGCCGGGCAGGCCGGCAAGGATGCTGGTGAAGAAGCAGCGGTCCCAGACCTGCGGGTCCTTGCAGCGCTCCAGCGCGTCGAGCATCGCGGCGACCTGCGGCGCGACCTCGTCGCTGCGCGCCTGCGCATAGGCGGCCCACGCGCTCGCGAAGCAGACGAAGGCGCGCACGCCGTCGGCCAGCGTTCGTTCGCGCAATCGCGCCAGTTCGTGCGAGGCCTGCGCGAGATGCCCGGTGTTCTGCATGCCCAGGCAGGCGTAGGCCCGCGCCAGCGCGGCATCCTGGTCGCGCCCGGCGCGCTCGTAGCCGGCGGCGGCGCGCTGCATCGCCGACACCATGCCGTCGAAGTCGAAACGGGGGAAGGTCGTCAGGCCGCGCAGCAGGTGCAGGTCGGCGTGCCGCTCGAACTGGGCATCGGGCAGCAACGCGAGCATCTGCTCCAGCGCCGGGCCGCCGCCGACCGCCACCAGGGCCGGGCCGCGTTCGGCCAGCACGCGCGCGGCCTCGTCCCAGGCGCCGGCGCGCGTCAGGTAGCCGACGGCGCGGCTGAGGTCGGGCTCGTCGTCGGCGGCGCGCCGCAGCAGGTGCGGCAGCTCCTCCGGGTGGTCGCGCTGCAGGCGGTCCTCGAGGAAGTCGCGGAACAGGTCGTGCAGCCGCAGCGTGAGCTCAGGCGCGTCGAGCGTCGCGACGAACAGGCCGCGGCGCTCGACCTCTTCCAGGTGGCGCGCGGCCCGCGGCAGGCGGCTCACGTGCTCGCAGCGCAGGGCGGTGAGCTCGGGCAGCACCGCGCAGCGCAGCAGGAACCAGCGCAGGTCGGCCGGCATGTCGTCGAGCACCTCGCTCGCCAGGTAGTCGAACAGGTGGCGCTGCGTCGGCGCGCCGGGACCGCGTAGCGGGCCGCCCGGGCGCGCCGACAGCGTGAGGCGCAGTCCCACCGCCCAGCCGTCGGTGCGCTCCAGCAGCTCGCGCGAGGCGGCGCCGGAAGCCGCATGGCCGCTGCTCGACGCGAGCGCGGATACCTCCTGCTCGTTGAAGCGCAGGTCGTACTGGCGGAACTCGGCCAGCTCGCCGCCGGCGCGCCAGCGAGCCAGCGACAGCGGCGGGTCGACGCGGCTCGCGATCGCCACGCCCCAGTGGTCGGGCAGGCGGTCGAGCACCGCTTGCAGCAGCTCGAACACCCGCGGGTCGGTGATGCGGTGGGCGTCGTCGACAACGATCAGGCCGCGCTCGACCTCGGCCGAGGCGAGCGCGTTGACCAGTTCGCCGGCGACGCCGCGCAAGCCGTTCTCGGCCTGCGCCAGGGTGCCCAGCGCCTCGGGCGCCACGCGCCACGGCAAGTCGTGCGGCTCCAGCGCGGTGGTCAGGCAGGCGAGGAAGCGCTGGACCCGGTCGTCCTCGTCGGCGGACACCCAGGCCAGCGCGCAGGTGGCGGGCAGCCGGCGGATCTGCTGCGTCAGCGCGGCCGTCTTGCCGTAGCCCGCCGGCGCCACCAGCAAGGTCAGGCGATATTCGCGCACCGCGCTGTCGAGCGCCGCTTCCAGGCCGGGCCGCTCGACCAAGCCCGCACGCGAGCGCGGGGGCTGGATCTTCGCAAGGGCGAAGCTGGGAAGCGGGTCGGACGCCATCCGTGAATTCTGTAACAGAAGGGAAGCAAGCTGGTGATCGACGGCGGGCCGCAGCGCTTCCTCGGGCCCTGCACGCTGCTGATTCCGCCGCAGCTGGCCTTCCAGCTGGTGAACAACGGCAGCGCGCTGCTGCAGCTGGTCTGGGTGTTCACGCTCGCGCCGACGCCGGCCCCGTCGGCGGAGTGACCGGGTTCGTGGCCCGCCGCTGCGGGACGCGATGGCTCCTTCGACCGATGCGCGCGCCGCGACGCGACCGGACACTGCCGCCACATCGAACCGACCCCCGGAGACATCCATGGACACCGCCCACCGCGCCAGCGCGCTCGCCTTCGGTCCCGCCGCGGCAGACACCCCCGAATTCGACATCGTGCTCGCCGCGCACAAGGCGACGCGCCGCTTCCTGTTCGAAACCCTGATGCAGGTGGGCGCGATGGACGTCACCGACAAGGACGACGTCGACGGCGCGCTGAACCTGCTGGAGCGTCTGCTCGAGGTGCTGGGCGAGCGCATGGACACGCGCCGCTGGAACCAGCTGGCGCGCGCGCTCGGCATCGCCCAGATCACCGCGACCGCACCGGTCGAGGCCGCGGCGCTGGCCGCCTGAATCACGACACCTCGACCTCGGAGAGAACGACATGAACAAGTGGATCAAACGCGCGCTGCTCGGCGCGATCGGCCTCGGCGTGCTGGGCACCGCGGGGCTGGCAGGGGGCGCCTGGCTGGGCGACCGCAAGGCCGCGCGCCAGGTGACTGTGACGGTGGCGCCGGTGGCGATTCCCACCGATGCCTCCAGCCTGCAGCGTGGCCGCTACCTGTTCGCCACGCGCGGCTGCACCGACTGCCACGGCGCCAACGGCGGCGGCAAGGCCTTCATCGACGATGGCGGCGGCATGTTCGTGAAAGCCCCGAACATCAGCCCCGGGCCCGGCAACGTGGTCGCCGCCTACCGCCCCGAAGACTGGGTCCGCATCATCCGCCACGGCATCAAGCCCTCGGGGCAGCCCGCCTTCGTGATGCCTAGCGAGGACTACAGCCGCCTGAGCGACGCGGACCTGGGCGCACTGGTGGCCTACGTAAAGCAGCTGCCGCCGGTCGGCGGCGAGGGGCTGGTGATGCGCTTGCCGGCGCTGGTCAAGACGCTGTACGCGGCCGGCGTGATCCAGGACGCGGCCGAGAAGATCGACCATGCGCTGCCACCCGCCGCGCCGGTGGTCGAGGACGGCTCGGCCCGGCACGGCGCCTACGTCGCCAACATGTGCATCGGCTGCCATGGCGCGCGGCTGTCCGGCGGCAAGATCCCCGGCGGCCCGCCCGACTGGCCGGCTGCGTCCAACCTGACGCCCGGCGAAGGCAGCGCGATGGCCCACTACGCCGACGCGCAGCAGTTCGTGGCGATGCTGCGCACCGGCAAGCGCCCGGACGGCAGCGCGGTGAGCCGCGTGATGCCCTTCGAGTCGCTGCGCGAGATGAACGACGGCGATGCGCTGGCGCTGTACACGCACCTGAAGGCCCTGGCGCCGGTGCCGGTGGGGCAGCGCTGAACGGTCATCGCGTCATCCCGACGAAGGTCGGGATCCACCTGTGTCAGCGAGCGGTCCCCGTGGATCCCGGCTTTCGCCGGGATGACGGGCAAGTGGCCAGGTAACACCACGTCATCCCGACGAAGGTCGGGATCCACCTGTGTCAGCGCGCGGTCCGTGTGGATCCCGGCTTTCGCCGGGATGACGGGCAGGTGGCTGGGTAACACCACGTCGTCCCGACGAAGGTCGGGATCCACCTGTGTCAGCGAGCGGTCCCCGTGGATCCCGGCTTTCGCCGGGATGACGGGCAAGTGGCCAGGTAACACCACGTCGTCCCGACGAAGGTCGGGATCCACCCATGTCAGCGAGCGGTCCGTGTGGATCCCGGCTTTCGCCGGGATGACGGGCAGGTGGCCGGGTTACACCACGTCATCCCGACGAAAGTCGGTATCCACGCGGGCCACGCTCGACTCGAGCGGCGTCAGCGCCCCTTCGAGCCCACGTACCAGGCGCTGGCCTGCCCGCGCGAGGCCGCGCCGAGTTTGTCGAGGATGTTGGCCACGTGCCGCTTGACGGTGTGCGGGCTCAGGCCCAGCGCGCGGGCGATCAGCTTGTTGCTGTCGCCTGCGGCCATGCGTGCGAGCACCTCGGCCTCGCGCGTGGTGAGCGGCGAGTCGAACGGCGTGGCGCGGGGCGTTGCGACGGTGTCCTGGTGCGGATGCGTGCGTGTCGCCAGCGCCGGCCGCGCCCCGGTCGGAGGCGCCGTGTCGCCGACCCGCCGCGATGCGGCGATCGCCGACCAACCCGACAGCAGCGCCTGCCGCTGCGCGTCGAGCGCGCCGCCCCAGTCGGCCTGCGCCAGCGCGCGCAGCACGCGCGGGCCCACGCAGAGCACCGGCGCGATCTCCGGCGCATCGCCATGGCGGGCGAACACCGGCTCCAGCCGGCGCGCGGCGTCGGCCCCGCGAGACCCTTGCAACAGTGCCAGCGCGAGCCGCAGCCGCAGCTCGGTGGCATGGCTGAACAGGTCGATGCCGTCGGCGTCCGCCAGCGCCTGCTCGAAGCCGGCGATGGCGCCGGCCGGATCGCCCCGCAGCAGCGCGCGATAGCCGGGCAGCGCGCGGCGGTGGCGGGCCAGCGCCGGGCGTTCGCTGCCGGCGACGGCCTCGTTGGCCTGCGCGAACATGCGCCGCGCCACGTCGTCGTCGTCGAGCGCGAGCGCCATGCGGCCGGCGCAGTAGGCGATGAAGACCAGGCGCGTCGGCGCGTTGGCGTCGTTGTTGCGGCGGTTCTGCTGCAGGTGCAGCTCGCACAGGCCGAGCGCCGCGTCGCGCTCGCCGCGCAGCGTGCGCACCATCGCCAGCTGGCCGTAGACCATGCTCGACGCGTTGAGCGGCTGGCCCACCCAGTGCACGTCGCGCTCGGCTTCGCGAAGCACCTCGAGCGCCTCGTCGACCTCGCCGACGCTGTAGTGCAGGCCGCCCTGCAGGCCGCGCGCCAGCGCGCGCAGCGTCGTCGCGGTCGCCGCCGGCGCGCGCGCCAGCGCGCCCTTGACGTAGCGCTGCAGCGGGCCGCGCATGCCAGGCAGGCCGATGTACGACGGGATCGGAACGCACTGGTACCACAGCGGCACCAGGTCGGTCTGCTCCAGCGCGTCGAGCTGGCGCTCGAAGAGCGCGGGCAACTCGGCGAAGCGGCCGTCGTCGAAGGCGGTCCAGATCTGGCCGAGCAGCGCGATCAGCAGCGCATCGCCCTGTAGCGCCTGCGTGTCCATGCCGGCCAGCAGGTCGCGCGCTTCGCTGCGCCGGCCGTTCCCGGTCAACGCGATGGCGAGGTAGGCCTGGGCCGCGTGCGCCTCGGCCGGGGTGCCCGCGACAACCAGCGCGCGCTGCATGGCCTGGTTCATCGCGGCCCAGTCCCAGCGCGCCCAGGCGGCCAGGCCGCGCACGCGCTGCAGCAGGTGCGACGACTCGCGCACCTCGGCCGGGAAGTGCTCGACCAGGCGCACCACCGCATCGTTCGCGCCGGCGCTCAGCAGGTCGGGGCCCTGCGCCGCGAGCGCCGCGGCCGCATCGTCCCAGGCCTGCGCCCGCTGCAGGTAGAGCACGCGCCGCACCGGGTCTGTCTCGACCGCCGCCGCGCGCTGCAGCAGGGCCGGCAGCTCGTCCGGGTGCTCGCGGCGCAGGCGGTCGTCGAGGAAGTCGCGGAACAGGTCGTGCAGGCGCAGCGCGCGCTCGCCGCCTTCGAGCACCGAGACGAACAACTCGCGCCGCTCGATCTCGGCCAGCCGCTGCGCGGCATGCGTGTCGCCGGAGACGGCGGCGCAGCGCTCGACGGTCAGCTCGGACAGCACCGAGCAGCGCAGCAGGAAGTCGCGCAGCTCGGCCGGCATGGCCGCCAGCACCTCGGCTGCGAGGTAGTCGAAGACATGACGGTCCATCGTACGGCCGGCGCTCTCCCAGCCGATGCCGGCCGCGGTCGATGGGTCGCCGGGCCGCGTCGCGGCGCTCGCCAGCGCCAGCCGCAGCCCCGCCGCCCAGCCCCCGCTGCGGGCCAGCAGCAGGTCGACGTCGGCGTCGCTGAAAGGCTGCGTCCGGCCTTGCCCGGCGAACAGCGTGCACACCTGCGCCACCTCGTCGTGGCTGAACTGCAGGTCGCGCACGCGGAACTCCGCCAGGTCGCCGGCGGCGCGCATGCGCGCGAGCGTGAGCGGCGGGTCGCGAGGGTCAGCCGGCTCGACTTCAGCGCGTGGGCCAGGCGCGCCTCGAGCTCCGGCCGCGCGATGCGGCCGGCGCATTGCCGCGGCGGCTGGATCTTCGTGCGGACGAAAGTCATGGCGACGTCGGGCGAAACGGCTGAGTCGCCGATTCTGCTCGCGTCACCGGGAGTAGCAGTCGGGGCTTGCCACTGGCAGACCTCGGGGCGCCGCACAGCGGGAAGGTGTCGCTCGCATCGGCCGCCTGTTCAAACGCGCCCGCTCTTGATGACCTGGCCGTCGGCGTCCTCGATCCGCCAGACGTCGCCCTCGGTGTACAGCGTTCTGCCGAGGTCCGGGTAGTGGCAGACGTCGTGCGTGACGCGCGTGCCGACGATCAGGTACGAGCAGGGGGCGTTCGAGCGGTTCGAGACGTGGTGCGCGTTGGGCACGCCCGCCGGCCAGCAGGCGGCGTCTCCGGGGCGCAGGATCTTTTCGCCGTCGTTTTCGGTCACGGTCAGCTCGCCGGAGAGGACGTAGAGGAACTCGTCTTCCTCCTCGTGCCAGTGCCTGTCGGAGGAGCGTGCGCCGGGTTGCAGGGTTTGGACGTAGCCACCGTATTGGGTGATGCCGCCTGCGTCGGAGTAGCGCTTGGTGTCGACGGTGCCGAAGGCCTCGCTGCTCTCGCGCTCGACGGCGGGTTCGTCTTTGCGGACGATCATCGGGGACCTCCAGCGGATGTGATGGATCGGAAAATGTAGCGCTTGGCCCAGACCGGCGGGGTCGTGGTCTGCATCAGATCACGGCCCCAGGCTGCGGTGCGTGTGGATCAGGTCGAGCGCCTCGACGTACTTGTCTTCGAATGCCGGCGTGATGTCCAGGTGCGCCCGGGCCATCAGCCGCACGAGGCGCTTGACCTGGTTCACGCGGGTCAGCGTGAAGAAGGTGTTGGACACCGTCACCGTCTGCGTCAGGCGCGGCCCGGTGATCGAGGAGCCCCACGATTCGCCGCTGCCGGGCGGTCCGCGGGTGATGGCCAGCGGGCGCTGGTTGATCGCGCCGTACATCTGGCTGTAGCGGTCGTGGATCGCGGCCACGCGCAGCTTGTCCTGGTTGGTCGGCGGTGTCGTGCGCGGGGAGCCGTCGGGGCCGGGGTCGGTCAGGTCGGGCGTGAAGGCGGTGGCCAGGCGGTGCATGGTCTGCACGTTGAACTCGTTGCTGCCGGTGGTCACCCAGGCGCCGCCGGGCAGCGAGCGCTGAATCGTCGCGTAGAGGGTGCCGGTGTCGAAGTCGCCGTAGTTGAGCCAGCTTTCCAGCCAGGCCACGGCGCGCTCGGTCTGCTCGGTGTCCGAGCCCGCGCCGGTGGTGGCCATGCCCGACAGCGTGTCGGCCGCTGCCGGTCCCACCGACATGCTGCCGGCGCTGTGCACCAGGCGCATCAACAGCACGTAGCTGTCGGTGTTGCGCCGCGAGTCGGAAGCGAGAAGGAAGGGGATCAGCCGCGTGTTGTGGTACGCGATGTCCTTGATGCGCTCCACGGGGTTGGCATGCGCCGCCTCGTGCAGCAGCGTGTTGATGCGGAAGTCCAGGCCCGCGCCGACGAAGTCGGGGCACAAGGTCATCGTGGAGCCGCCGGCGCCGATGCCTCTGCCGCTGTTGTAGGCGGGGCGGTCGCAGCCGGCGTCGCACGAGGTGTGGCAGCGGTGGGCGGTCGACAGCTGGCGCACCTGCGCCGCGATGGCGGTCACGTTGGCGTCCACGTCGGCGCGCGGCACGCCGGAGAAGAAGCGGCTCACCACTGCGTTCGCAGCCGCGGTCGGCGTGGTCACGATGTCGCGCTCGGCGTCGTCGACGACCGCCTTGGCGGTCGGGAACGCACCCGTGAACTTGGTCTGGCAGTCGGTGAGTGCCGTGCCCGCGGCCGCTTCGGAGCCGGCGCCGGCGCAGGGGTTCACCGGGTTGGGCGCACTGATCGAGCCGCTCGGCGTGGGCACGACGACGACCTTGCGCCGTCCGCGGTAGTCGATGTCGCCGACACCTTCGTTCGGGTGCGGCTGCCGGCTGCGCGCGCCGGTGTGGTGCTCCGCGGTGAGGGCCGCCTCCACGGCATCGAGCCGCTGCGTGACGCGGGTGGCGCGATCAGCCGCGGAGGCGTCTTCGCTCGCAAAGCCGTGCAGCGTGAGGTCGCGGGTGGCTGGCGTGGCCAGTGCGGGAATCTTCAGCCGCTCAGGCGGCGAGATCGTGCCGCTGCCGCGGTCGAAGAAGATCGTGCTGGTGTCCGAAGCGGCGGTGTCGGGGATGCGCGTGATCTCGTAGTCCGAAGCCGCGCGGCGCAAGGCGCCGGCCGCATCGGGCTGCATCGTGTGGGCGAGTTCGTGGGCGAGCAGGTGCCGGCCCGCGAGCTCGTGGGGCCGGTACGCGCCGGCGCCGAACACGATGTCGCGCCCGACCGTGTAGGCCCGCGCGCGCAAGGCGCCGGCGCTGCGCGCGGCATCGGGGCCGGTGTGCAGGCGCACGTCGGCAAAGTCGCGGCCGAGCTGCGTCTGCATGAAGCGGCGTGTGGGGGCATCGAGCGGCATCGCCGGCGATCTCAGGCCCTGCGAGAGATGGGGCTGCACGGCTGCGACCGGAGGCGCGGTGCCACTCGTCGCGCCAACGCCGAGCGCGTGTTCGGCCAGCGCATCGGCCTCGCGCTCGTGCGCATCGCCGGGCCGGCTCTGCTGCAGCGGCGCGGCGCGATGCGGCTTGCAGCGCGGGCATTCGCCGCCGCAAGCGCACGCGCCCATCGGCCGCAGCACGGCAGGCGCCGCCGCGACCGGGCTGTCCGCGGAGGACGGTGCCGCCGCGCGCGACGCGACGGCGGGTTGCCGGGAGGCGATGGCCGAGAGGGGCATGGGTTGACCCGCGTCAGAGTTTGGATTCCAGCCAGTCGACGAAGAGCTCGCACGCCTCGTGCGAGTAGCTGAACAGCAGCATCGCCTCCGTCACGCCGATGGCGAACAGCGGCACCGTCACGAGGCCGAGGTAGAACGTGCGCGCGAACGACTCGACCCCGGGGCGGATCGCATCGACCACGTCGGGCTTGTTGGTGATGCGCCGGCCGACGACACGCCCGCCCAGAGCCTGCACGACGCAGCGCGCATAGTCGGCGCGGTGCGCGCCGGCGGCCGGTGTCGCGTCGTAGTAGTCGAGCAGCATCTTCGACACCGGATCGCTCAAGGTGGGCAGCGTGGTGAGCGGTGTCGACGCGCACGAGGAGCCCGAGAGTCCGGCGCGTATCGCAAAGCTGTCGATGTCGCCTTCCAGGTCCTCGTGGCTCGCCGGCGAGCCGGGGGTACCGAAGTAGGTGCTCCAGGGGTTGATCGTGCTCAGGTCCACTTCGTCGTGCACCTTGCGCGCCGCCGCCGAACCGAGGTCTCCGCCCCAGGTGGCGAAGGCCTCGTTGCTGATCGCCACCACGGCATTGGGCCCGGGCGTTTCGAGCTCCACGCTGGCCGAGGGGCAGACCATGGCCTCGAGGCCGGTGAACACGTGGCCGATGTCCACGCCCGCCACCACCTGCGAGCGGCGCAGCGAGTCGAACAGCGGGGCGCCCAGCGTGGGCCGGGGGTCCGCGAGGCTCAGTCCGCAGGGGATCACGTTCTCCCAAAAGCGGGTGCGCGTGCGCGACCAGGCTTCGTTGCCGTAGTAGAGCTGGCGCATCAGCGACAGCATCTCGCGCGGGGAGAACGATGGGAACACGCTCTCGGCGCACAACACCAGCGACAGGTAGTCGGTGATGCTGCCGGCGGTGGTCGCGACGGTCGGCGGACAGGTCGGCGCCGTCACCGTGTCGTCCGGAAAGTCGATGTTGGTGACGGTCTGGATGAACACCGCGCTGCGGTTCAGCGCGCGGTCGGCCTCGGTCGCATCGTCACTCACGCAGTCGCCGGTCGGTGCGCCGTGGGCCGCGTCGATCTTGCTGCGCGCGCCGGTCGGCAACTGATGCAGCACCGCCGTCGCACGCGCGTCGCGCAGGTCGCGGTTCAGCGCCTCGTCGCCCTGGCAGTCGCTGAAGCCGAGGATTTCCCAGCGGTCGCTGCGCGTGTCGACGTCAGCCTTGAAACTCCGCCAGGTCGGGTCGCGCGACAGCGACGATGCGTTGCTGGAACCGATGGCAAAGGGTTGCACGATGATGCCGTTCTCGGGCGACTCCAGCGTGCCGGTGCTGAGCGCCGCCGCGCGTGCGCGGCCGATCTCGCCCGGCTCGCGTTCGGGGCACGACTCGCCGCTCCCGCAGGCGTTCCAGGCGCGCTGTACGCGCCGCACGCCGTGCGACTGCTGGACCACGTGGGCGAGTTCGTGCGCCAGCAGGTGCCGGCCGGCGGCGCCGCGGGGCGCGTACTCGCCGGCGGCGAAGACGATGTCGGCACCCACGGTGTAGGCGCGTGCCGCGATGTCGGTCGCACTGCGCTCGGCCTGCGTGCCGGTGTGCACGCGCACGCCGCCCAGGTCGAGCCCGAAACGCGGCTCGAAGAAGTCGCGCGTGGCCGCGTCCAGCGGCCGGCCGGGTGCGTCCAAGGCCTGCCGCACCGATGTCGGTACGCCGGCGGGCGGCGCGATAGTGTGGGTGGCCGGTTCGCGTTGCACTGTGTCCTCATCGGCGATGTCGTCGTCGGTCTCGCACGAGGCGCATCGCCGCTGCGGCGCATTCGGCGGCGCCGCTTTCGCCACGGTCGGGGGCGCCGGCGCATCGCTCATCCGCATGACGCTGTCCGCCACCCGATCTGCCTCGCGCTCGAGCGGATCGTCGGGCGAACCGATCTCGGCCTTGGCCAGGCAACGCGAGCAGCGGCCGCCGCAGGCGCATGCGCCGATCGGCCGCAGCAGGGCAGGCGCCGTCGTGTCCCGGCCGTGCACGGGCGGCGGCGCCGGCGCGCGCGACGCGGCGGTGTGTGGCCGGGTGGCGGTGGCGGGGGCGTGCATGCGGTCCGCTCCGTCAGAACCTGAACGTCGGCGTGGAGAAGATGCGTTCGTCCGGCGCCGAGAAGTTGGAGGAGGGCGGCCCGAACGGGTCGGGCTGCGCAGGCGTCGGCTGCCCGGCGATCGAGAAGATCATCAGCTCGAGCAGCTTCTTCAGGCCCTCCTCGCCGCCGCTGATCATCGCGTCGTCGAGCGAGCGGCGAATGTCGTCGCGGTCCACGTCGATGCCGACCACGCCGGCCAGCCGCGCGGCCAGGTCCGCGGTGCCGCCGGCGAGCGGCTGGCGCAGACCATCGGTCAAGGCCGCGGAGAACGAACGCAGGTCCACGCGCGGCCGGTTCGGCGGCGCGATGGTTTGCCAGAACCACGGCGGCAAGCTGGACGAGCCCGGCGCCACCGGCCCGATGACGGGTGGCGTCGGCTGCACGCGGAACTCCTCCGGCAGCTCGGTGCTGATCGGCGGCACCGGGCGCAGCGGACCGGTGTCGGCCGGCGGCGAGAACAAGCCGGCGCGCAGCGTTCGGCGCACCACGGTGATGTCGACCTTGCGGAACTCCGGCGCGTCGCCTTCGCGATCGGTCAGCCCCTCGCCGATCGACTGCGCGCTCATCTGCTGCCGCGTGTCCTCGTCGGTGACGAGTTCGCGCAGCCGGTTGCGCACGGCGTCGGCCCGCTGCTGGCCGAGCTCGCGGTTGTGCGGGTCGGTGCCGCGGCTGTCGGCAAAGCCCCAGATGCTGATGAAGCCGTGCATCACGAGCGGGTGCGCGTTCAGGTCGTCGGCGAGCAGCCGCAGGATCACCTCGTGCTCGTCGGTCAGCTCGGCCGAATCGGTCTCGAACGCGGTGAGCTCGTAGGTGGTGCTCGAGGTCGTGAGGCCCCCGCCGGGCGGGCTCCATTCGAGTGGTGGCGTTTGCAGCTGGAAGGCGGGCGGCGAGGCATCGCTTTCCTGGCGCATCGCCATCCGAGGAGCCCCGCCGGCGGCCGCTTGTTGCACGACGTGCGCCAGCTCGTGCGCGAGCAGCTGCTGGCCTGCCGGCGTACCGGGTGCGTACTGTCCGGCGCCGAACACGATGTCGCGGCCCACGGTGTAGGCATCGGCGTGGATTTGGCGTGCCGATTGCTGCGCGGCCAGGTCGGTGTGCACGCGCACAGCGGAGAGGTCGACGCCGAAGCGTGGTTCGAAGAAGGCGCGCGTGCGGTCGTCGAGGGCGTGGTCGCGCGCGGCAGTGCCGGCCGGTGCGCGTGAGCCGGCGCCACCTGGCGTGTTCATCACCCGATCGGCGATCGTGTGTGCGTCGCGCTCGGCGGGGTCGTGGGGCGAGCTGATCGCGAGAGACGTCCCGGCCTGGCAACGCGGGCAGCCGCCTCCACAGGCGCAGGGCGACTTGCGCAGAGTGCCGCCGGCCTGCCGAGCAACTCCGTTCTCCCGCCGAGCATCACCGTCATCCCGCCGAGCATCACCGTCATCCCGGCGAGCACCACCGTCATCCCGGCGAACGCCGGGATCCACTGCAACGCCGGGCGCTCTGGTGTTGCCCGCTGCACGGGAGTGCGCGAGTGGTGGATCCCGGCGTTCGCCGGGATGACGGGGGGAGGGAGGCGCGGTGGTGCGCATCATTGACTTGGACTTGGACCCGCACTCGGACCCGCACGCGGACCGGGTGCCTGCGGCGCGGGCGGCGGTCATGCCGGAGGCGGCTTCACTTCGGTTTCTTCGGCGTCGCCTTCCTGGCCGGCCGCGGCGTCGGCGCAGCGGCGACTTCCGTGCGCGGTCTCGGCGGCGGCGCGGGCGGCGACGACTGGCCGAGCAGGCGCTTGGACATCTCGATCAGCCGCTTCGCCTCGTCCTCGCTGCCGAGGATCTTGGCCAGCTTGTTCGGATCGGTCTCGAGGATGCCTTCGACGTCGACGATGCCGTTCTCCATCAGCAGCTTGCGCGTCTCGTCGTCGATGTCCAGCTTGTCTAGCGACGTGCGCACCGGCGGCGGCGGCGCCGGTGTTGGCGCCGGTGGCGGCGGTGCGGGCGTCGGCGCAGGAGGCTGCGGCGGCGGCGTCGGTGGGGGCGGCTGGGGTGCCGGCGGTTGAGGCGCCGGCGGCCCGGGCGGCGGCGGCACCGGCGGACCGTAGATCACCGTGCCGGTGACCGCCACCGACTTCGGCACCACGCGCACCGGCACCATCAGCGTCGTCTGCAGGTTCGCGTCGGGCGCAAAGCGCAAGGCGGTCTTGTCGCGCAGCACCTCCTTGCCGGGGAGGTCGGTCACGCGGGCGAACAGGTCACCTTCGCGGGCGAGCGCCGCGGTGCGTTCGTTGTCGTAGCTCGCGCTGAAGTAGCCCGATGCATCGGTGCGGCCGACGATCTCCACCGGCGTGCCGTTGCTGCGCAACAGCTCGACCGAATAGTCGGCCAGCCCCTGGCCGCGGTCGTTGACGAAGCGGCCGCTGAGCGTGGAGCCGCCCGCAGCCGCTGCCGGCACGCTGACGGCCACCGTCTCGGCGCTGGCGACCAGCAGCCGGTTGGTCTGCGCGCCGGCCTGGCCTTGCGCAGAGAGGGCCACCGTGGCCGGGTGGTTCGCGCCGTGCTTGGCGGCCATGCGCGCGGCCTCGACCTGGTAGACCTGGGTGGTCGCGACCTGCGTTGCGTTCACGTTGACGATCGCGTTCGCGGTGGCCTGCTGCGACACACTCACGAGCTCGGCCTGCGTGAATGAGTCGGCCGGCAGCGTGCCGCCGAGCTGGTCAGAGCTCGCCGACAGCACGCTGACGAGAAACTCCCAGACGCCCGACGGCTCGGCGAAGAGCCGGCGGCAGACGATGATGTCCAGCACCTGGTTCGGCTGGTCCACAGTCGGCAACGGGTTCCCCGGCACCGCCGTCGGCTGCGCCACGATGCAATGATCGGCCTGGTTCAGCGCCGTCATGTTCATGCGCATCGCCATCGTCAACAGCGAGATCGTCTGCCGCACGTCCTCGCGCAGCCGCGAGGCGGTGGCGCGCACGGTGTCGGCCATCAGCATCGCGTTCGCGAAGAAGGGGTCGGCGCGGTAGACGGCCGAGGTGTTGGAGGCGTAGCCGAGGTCGTCGGCGCACATCAGCAGCTGCGACGTGATCGAGCGGTTGACGATGCCCAGCCGCAGGTAGTTGTCGTCGAACAGCGTCTCGCCGCCCGGCAGCGACTGCTCGGCGATGGCCGCGTAGCCGCGGCCGGCGGTGACGTCGCCGGTCTGGCCCAGGTACTTGCCGTACACACGCGCCAGCATGCGGTGGATGCCGCCCATGTTGCACAGCAGCGCGCCGCCGACGAAGGTGTCGAGAAAACCGAACAGGCCGCTGAACTCGCTGTTCAGGTGGTTGTTGGCGATCGATACCGGGCCGAACGCGAACGCCGTCAATGCGCGGCCGGCCGGCTGGTCGACGCGGTTGTCGTGCACACGCAGCGCGGCATTGCGCCCGCTGGACGTGGAGAACTGCGTGGTGATCGCGCCGGCGAAGCGCACGTAGATGCCGCCGCGGATGCCGGCGTTGCGGTTGCGCTCGAAGTCGCTCGTGGTCGTGCCGTTGGCGGCGAGCACGTTGTCGGTGACCTCCAGGTTGTCGCCGTAGCCGACGAACACGCCGCAGGCCGGGTCGGCCGCGCGCGGGCCGTTCTCATGGACGTGGTTGCCGGCGATGCGCGCGGACTCCACCACCGGCAGCGACACGCCGCCACGCCCGATGAACTGCGCGTCGGCCAGCAGCGCCTCGGTGAACGGGTTGCGCAGGTTGTGGTGCAGCCGGTTGTTCAGGATCACGAGGTCGCGCACCGGGTCGGTCGCGCGCAGCAGCGGCGTCAGCGCGAGGCTCAGGATCGCCTGGTCGATGTAGGCGAGCAGAGCGGCCTTCGGGTCGTTCGTCGGAATCGCCTTCGTCGAGCCGCGCACGCTCGCGCCCCGGCGCACCGCGAAGCCGATGCCGGACAGGCCCATCATCGAGACGTCGTTGCCTTCGATCGTCAACTGATGGATGAAGCCACGCGCGCTGACGGCAGCCCGCGCGACGAGCGTGACGGCGTTGACGAGCACGCCTTCGTCGCGTGCCTCGGTGATGCGCAGCACTTCGTACTGCGGCGACACGTTCAGCGTGTACGCACCCGGCGCCGCCTTCACGCTGGCCATGCCCTGCACGTCGCTGCGGTCGGTGGCGACCGCGTCGGCCGCGAGGTACACGTCCACGTCGGCCACCGGCTTGCCTTGCTCGTCTTGCACCAGCGCGAGGAACCGGCCGTTGGACGTGAC
Source organism: Piscinibacter sp. (assembly GCA_035513255.1). GTDB lineage: Bacteria > Pseudomonadota > Gammaproteobacteria > Burkholderiales > Burkholderiaceae_C > Albitalea. The sequence goes on from DATKCI010000205.1 coordinate 53,814, forward strand.
GTTGACGGCAGCCGGCGTGGCCGTGAAGTCGTTCGCGGCACTCACCCGCGGCGGCTCGGGCGGCGGGGGCGCGGGCGGCGCGTCGGCGGGGTCGATGTCGCCGCCCAGCGTGATGCCGTTGCCGCCGCCGCCGGCGATCAAGTTCTCGAGGATGCGCACACGCTCGGAGCCGGCACGCACGTGAATGCCGCCGAGCGCGCGGTACGGCTGCTGCGGCACGAGTGCCGCGACGAGGAAATTCCAGGCCGCGAACGCGTACTGCACGACGAACACCGGGTACAGGTAGAGGATCTCCGGCCGTGCGCACGGGTCGGCCGGGTCGCGCGTGGGGTCGTCGTCGGGTTCGTCCGGCTCTTCGGGCGTGTCGTCGACGAAGGGCAGCAGCAGCAGCGTGTTGCGCTCGATCAGCGTGTCGTCGGCGAGCACCGAGATCGTCGCGCGGCCGTCCACCGTGTCGAGCAGGTGCAGGCGGTTGTTCGCGATCGTGAGCTCGGCCGCGTTCGTCGCGCGGATCGCATTCGTGCGCGCGATGATGCGGTTGTCGTGCACGCGCACGTCGCTGCAGCCGTCTTCGGCGCTGCCGTCGATGCGCACCGCGATGCCGTCGTAGGTGACAAGGTCGAGGTCGCACACCTCGATGCCCACGCAGTCGACGAAGTGCAGGATCGGCTGCGTGCGCGTCTCGCTGTGCGGCAGCACCATCGAGCGCCAGGTGCAGCCGTGGATCTTCACGTTGTCGCGGTTTTCCAGGCGCAAGTTGGCGCGGTGCAGGCCGGGCAGCAGGCACAGCTCGCCGCCGGCCGTCGGCAGGTGCGCAGCGGCCTCTTCGAGCGAGTTGAAGTCGCCGAAGCTTGTCACGCCGTCGCCGATCAGGAAGGTGCAGCAGGTCTTCTGGTTCGTCAGCGGGCGGAAGCGCTTGCGGCAGTCTTCGATCGTGCCGTCGATCTCGGTGTTGCCCCGGCCGGTCCAGTTGATTTCGGCCAGCGGCACGCGGTGGTAGACGATGCCGACCGGCGGCGCGTCGTCGACAAGGATTTCCGGGTTGAAGATCTCGCCGGCGCGCACCGTGAACGTCCAGTGGTCGCCGGGGCGGTAGTTGCCCGCGGCGGGGGCGTCAAACGCAAGGCGGATGCCGTCGCGCAGTTCCACCGGGTCGGCGGCGTTGGTGAACGCCGTGATGTCGGCGATGCCGTTCCACAGCCGGAAGAACACCGAGTCGGTGGTCGACGGCATCGTGCCGAAGCTCGCCGGCACGGCGAGTTCGAGGTCGTGGTCGGTGTTCAGCGTGGCGGTGGTGCCGTAGACGACGGTCCACGCGCCGAGCAGCTCGTCGTACTGCAGCGCTTCGAGGTAGAACTCGGTGAGGCCGCTGTTGACGATGGGTGCGCGGCCGGCGTCGATGATCACGCGGTCGGGGTCGGTCGTCGAGTCGAAGCGGCCGCGCCCGACCAGCCCGCCGTTCCACTGGCTCCACTTGAAGCGCGCCGGCGCGGCAGGCGGCACGTCGGCGATCTCGATGCGGTAGAGGTGGTGCTCGAAGCCGGTGTAGCCGCCGCCGCCCACGACCGGGCAGTCGCCGGCGATCGCGACCACCGGGGCGAGCGACGCGGTGAGGCGGCCCTTGCTCGACGGGTCGTCCTTCAGCTTCGCAATGATCGTGTGGCAGTCCTCGCCGTCTTCGAGGCGCAGCAGGCGGATGCGGAAGTTGACGAACGCACGCTCGGACGTGTCGGGGCCGCCGAGGGCCGGCTCGATCAGCCGCTGCGGGTACTGGAATCCGTTCAGGGCCTCTTCGGACAATTCGAGGATGACCGCGTCGCGCACGCCGTCGTCGATCTGGTCCGGCGTGGGCAGCGGGTCGGACAGCGGCGGGCCGAAGTAGGCCGCGAGCCGCTCCACCGGTGCGGTCGGGTCGGGCGTCGCGCCGGCCAGGCGTGTGAGGATGCCGTCGGCCCAGGCGCGGCCGGGGCGCAGCATCACGTGCACTTCGCCGTCGATCACCGCGGCCGACTCGACACGAAAGCCCCCGGGCTCCGCCGCCGGCACCGCGCAGACGCCGGCGCCGATGATGTCGCGCCCCGCCTGGCCGTTCCAGCCAAGTTCGAGCAGCTCGCCTTCGGTCAGGTCCGTGTCGGTGCTCACGCGCCCCTGCTGGTGCAGTACGCCGCTCACGTTGCGCAGCACGCCGTTGGCCGGCGGGTTCACGCCGCGGTCGTGCTCGTGGGGGTCGAAGTTCAGTTGCGAGAAGTCGCCTTGCATGGTTCCCCCTTTTTCATGTGACGGGCACGACCAGCGGTCTCACGCCCACCGGCATGAATTCACGCAGACGCACCTGCAGATTGGTCCATTTGTGCGCTTCGAGCAAAAAGCCGAAAGCGCCCATCGCGTCGTCGTCGGGCCCGAGCTCGCGCACGCGGCGGTCGGTCTCGCGCTGCAGTTGCGCATAGCCCGGATCGTTGAAACGCTCGGACGTGAAGACGATGCGTGCATCCGGCGCGCGCACGCAGAAGTGGTTGGGCGGCAGGCGATCGTCGTCGCCGCTGAAGGCCGTCCACTTGATGCAGCCGCGCTGGTTGTCCAGCACCTCGAAACGCTGCGTGAAGATGCCGCCGAGTCCGCCGACGGCGGCCACGCGCACCGGGCCGAAGCAGGTGAGGCCGTCGAAATCGAGCGCGGCGCCCCAGCCGTCGGTCGGGTCGGTGGCGGAGGCGATCGCGAACAGGCCGGTGGGGGCGTCGTTGAAGCCGAGGCCGGCGTCGACGATGCTGTCTTCGATGTCGAGCCGGTAGCGCTCGTCGATCGCGAGGGCGCCGGTGATCGAGCGCTGGATCACGATGTCGGGCGTGGGCACGAAGTTGTTCTCGTCGTCAGGGTCGGTGAAGCCGTAGCCGTCGACAAGGCGCAGCGCGGGCTGCATTGGGGCGCGTGTGCCGTCGCGCAGGCTGTGGCCGCCGGGGGCGAGCGTGCAGCCGATGATCTCGAGCCGCGCAATGGCGGCGCGGTCGATCAGCGCGCTGCCGACGGGGAAGGGCACGGCTTCGTCGGGCGCAAGGTAGAGGCCTTCGAGGCGCACCTGCGGCGTGAACGGCGTGGCGTCGGCCGCCACGACCGGGCGGAACGACAGCGGCTGCGCGAGCAGCACGATGGGCCGGTGCTCGCCGGCGGCGCGGATCGTCAGCGACTGCGCGAGGCGCAGCGACACCGTGCCGTCGATCGCGGTGCCGGGCAGCGCGGCGAGATCGATGCGGTGCACGAGGCTGTCGTGGATCTCGATGACCACCGGATCGGTCGCGGCGTCGAGTCCGTCCAGCGCGTCTTGCAGCGTGATGCCGCCGGTGATGTCGCCGACGCGGCGCAGGTCCACCGCGGGGTCCAGGGCGGGGAAGCTGCGCGTGACCGGGTGCGCGCCGACCGGACCGGCGGCGCCGTAGGTGAAGCTCACGAACAGGCGCGACACGAGCTCGCCGTTGTCGTCGGCGATCAGCTCGTCGGCCTGTGCGGCCGTGTCGAGCCCGATCAGCACGCGGCCGATGTCGGGGTCGACGACGATCTCGCCGAGGCGCAGCGGGCGGCGCAGGCCGGTCTCCCAGGCGCAGAGGTTGTCGCCGCGGAAGAGCCATCGCCATCCGGTCTGCGGCGCGGGCGGGACCAGCAGCGGTTCCAGCGTCTGCGGCATGAAGAGGTGCAGGCCGACGTCGCCGAGGTCGAAGCCGGTTGGGGGCGCGGTTGTGGCGTCGTAGAAGTCGACCTGCACGTAGGCCTCGGGGTGGCCGGCCGGTGTGTCGCTGGTGAGGCGCCCGTCGAGCATCGGGCCCGGCACGGCATCGGCTTCGGTCAGCGGCGAGACCACGCCGCCCGAGGTGCCCGGGCGCAGAAAGCCGGGGCGGCTGGTGTTGAACAGGCGCACCGGGAGATTCAGCGGGTGCAGGTCGAAGCGCAGCGCGAACTGCGCGAGACCGGCGGGTTGCGCACCGAGGTCGACGAGGCCCTGCGCGAGCGGCAGCACGCGCGGCAGGCGGTAGGCCGCGAGCCGCCACAGGAAGATCGCGAGGTTGGGCAGGTTGATGTGGCGCTGGTCGTCGAGCGCGGGTTTCACGTCGGCCGTGTAGGCGAAGGTGTCGAACGGCGTGCCGAGCAACGCGAGGGCCGCGGGGTCGCGGATCGGCGCGGTGCCGCCGCGCGGGATGTGAAAGCGTGTCAGCGCCAGGTCGGCATACGGCGGGTCGCCGCCGGCGTCAGGCCGCTGGTGGTTCAGGTGCTGCGTCCACGCGAGGTTTTCGCGCAGCTCGACGCAGCGGCAGGCCCAGCCGGTGAGGTTGACCGCAAGCCGCTCGATCGCGCCCAGCGTGCCCTTGCGGCGCCTGAGCGCAATCGTGTCGGCCACGTCGGCGCGCAAGGTGCGCGGGTCGCCCTTCAGGTGCGTGGTCCCGAGCAGGTCGGCGAGGTAGGGGATGACCCAGTCGTCGCAGGTGTCGATGAAGAGGTCGTCGTAGAGCTGCGCGATGTGATCGTGCACCGCGCCGAACGGGCCTTCGATGGCGGCGAGGTAGGCACGCAGCTGGTTCGGCGGCGTGACCTCGGCGTCGCGCGTTCGGTAGATCTCGGGGAGGCGCTCGAAGAGGGGGACGGTGGTCATGCGGGCCTCCTTGCGGTTGGGGTGCGGGGGGAGGCTGAATCCCGGATTTCATCCGGGCTACTGGGCTCCACAAGCCCGTCATGCCGGCGAACGCCGGTATCCACTGTCACGCGAACCGCGCTGATGTCGGGATCACCGTGGCGTGCCCGCAGTGGATACCGGCGTTCGCCGGTATGACGGCGGAGGGGACGGCTATGACGCAATCTCGAACTCATGCGCACTCCCCCGCCGACGGCTCCGCCACCGACGTCAACGTCAGATGCTGCACCGCCAACTGCAGCAACTCATGCGCACTGCACGCCAGCACCTGCGACACCGGCCGCGGCGCCGCAGGCAGCACCAGCGTATCGACATCCTGCACGCCGCCGCCGAAGCGCCCGAGCGCCGTCACCTTGCACCACAACACCCCCGCGACGTTCTGCAGCCGCCCTTCGATGCGGCTCGCGTACTCCCGATCGCCAAGCCGGCGCGCACGCAAGCCGAACAGCCCGCTGCGTTCGTTCGCCGCATCGCCGACCAACCCCAGCGCCGCATGCAGCGCTGCCTCCACGTCCTCCTGCCGATAGCTCGGATCGCGCGCATAACTCACGTCGACGAACACATAACGCAGCAACGCCTGCTGCACGACCAGCGGAAACCGGTCCGGCCCGCGGCAGCGCTGCGCGTGCGCCAAGGTCGCGCGCACATCGGCGAACTCGGCCTCGCGCCCGCCTTCGAGCAGCACGCGCAGGATCACCGCCGGCACGCCGGCGTGCAGGTCCCAGGCCGCCGCCGCGGTGACGACACCCGGCACGCCCAAGGTCTCGGTCTCGTAGTCGCGGATGCTGACGAGCCGGCCCAGGCTCTGCACCTTGCCCGGGGCCGCTTCGCGCGCCTTCTCGCCGTCCTCCGGCTCGGCGCCGCCGGACACGATGCCGGCCAGCGACACCTTGTCGAACCCCGGCGGCCGCTCGCTCGAGGTCGGCGTGGCGCCGGGCTTGATCGCGCCGTGCGCGCCGACGCCGCTGCGGTACACCGCGACCACGTTCTTCAAGGCCGACGGCAGCCGCGCCCCGGTCTCGCCGTCGCCGAACTGCACGAAGCTGCGGCCTTCGGCATCCTCGCGCACGATGTAGATCTGCTCCTCCGGCCCATGCCCATGAAACGCATCGACGCGTGTCCACAAGCGGCCGCCGACCCAGATCTCCAGCTCCGGTGTCTGCGGCGGAATGCCGCCGGACGACAGAAAGTAGGTCAGCGGCGATTTCGGCAGCGGGAAGGTCTGCCACACCTGCCGGTGGTCGCCGTTGCCGAGCACCGCGTCGCGTTCGGCCTTGCCTTGCGAGGCGTCGACGAGGTTGCCGAAGACCGTGACGGTCGGCGCGGCTTCGTCGAAGTCGGCCCGCGTGAACGGCGACGGCGGGCGGTCGAAGCTCAGCGACCACATCTTCGCGACGTTCGGCGTGGGCGGCGCGAAGCTCGCCGCGCTGTTCGTGCAGACGAGGTCGACACTGCGCCCGTCCGGATGCGAGAAGTACAGCCGCCGCCCGGCCAGCGCCTGCGCCTGTGCCGCGGTGCCGTAGAAGCGAAGCGCGCTCGTGCCGTTCGCGAAGGCGCTGCTCGACGGGCTGGACACCGGCTTCAGCGTCAGCGGCGGGCTGGTGACCTCGTGGACGCTGTAGTTGCGCACGTCGGCCTCCGGCGAGCCCGACATCGTGTGCTTGACCAGCGGGTTGTCCAGCGTGAGCAGCGTGCTCACGCCGTTGAGGTTGCCGAAGCCGATCGTGCGCGCCTCGATCGCGACGAGCTTGCGCACGACGCTCAATGCCACCGGCGAGACGCCGCTCTTGGCAACACGCGTTTGCACGATCACGCGCATGCCGATCTGCAGGTCGGTCACCTCCGAGTCGAGCGGGATCAGCTCGGGCGGCAGCGGGATGGACGCGCTGGTGTTGTTGCAGTCGTGGTTCGCGTAGACGTGGCGCTCGAAGAAGGTCGTCGATTCGAGCGCGCCGGTGATCTCGCTGCCGCTCTTCTTGCTCGTCACCGTCTTCGGCGGCGCGTTGTGCCCGAAGTGGCGGAAGCTGCGATTGATGCGGTAGGCAGCCACCGGCTGCGTCCACGATTGACGCACCGGCGCGTCGATGTCGACGATGACGCGGCCGACGAGGCGCGTGAGCTTCTTCACCTTGACGACCTGCGGCGCCTTCTGCGTCGTCAGCGTCGAACCGCTGGAGGTCCAGCCCGGTTCTGCCGGTTGCAGCAGCAGGCGGTCGCCGGGTTTCAGCTCGAAGGTGGCCAGGCTTTGCGAGTCGGTCGCGCCGTCCACGCCGGTCAGCTCGAACGAGGTGGCGCCGGCCGCCAGCGTGGGAGCGTAGACGCGGGGGCGGTACAGGTTGAAGCGGCCCAGGTGCTGCCAGGCGGTGAGTTCGGCATCGGTCTGGAAATCGGCCGGCGCCGTCACGTCCTCGAGCTCGGCCTTGACGGGGAAGCCTTCGCGGATCGTCACCGGCTGGTTGCCGCGCGCCTCGAACGCGAGCGTGGCGCGACCGCCGATGCCGGGGGCGAGGCGATAGCCGGTGAGCCGCACGAGCTCGGCCACGCTCTCTCGCCAGGCGGCGGTGCGCAGGTAGGCCTCGTTTGCGTAGTGCTCCTGGTAGAAGCTCAGGATGTCGCCGAGGATCGCCGCGCCCTCGAGCAGCGCGATGCCGGGATCGTCGGCATCGCGGTGGGTCCACGCGGCGAGCTCGGGCGCGGCGTCGATGCCGCGCTTCATCGCTTCGACGAAGTCGGCGTAGCGGCCAATGCGGTAGGCGATGCGCGGCAACCCGGGCCGGTTGTCGGCGCGCTTCGGGAAGACGAAGGGGTCGGTGATCAGCGGGTTGCAGGGCATCATCGTCTCCCGCCCTGCACCTCGAACCGGACCAAGCCGCGTTCTAGATGGTCGGGTTCATTGGCCAGCAGCACGACCTCGTCGAAGCCCATCTCCAGCACCTCTGTCCCCGGCACCCCCGGCTGAGGTGCCGAGAAGCGTTTCATCGTGATGCTCACGACGTGCTTGATGCCGGCGATGCGGTGGATGCGCCCTTCGATCGCACTGCGGTGCAGCGACTGGCCGAAGCTCCACTCGTCGGGATGGAAGAAGCCGCGCCGGCCGTCGGAGGTCCAGCTGTCGGAGAACTCCTGTTCGAGCACGAAACGGATGTCCTCGCGCCAGTACGCTTCGGCCGCGCAGACGACGATCTGGATCTCCAGCGGCACGTAGCGCGGCGGACGCAGCTCGATGTCCTCGCCGATCAGCCGCACCGCCTCCAGGTGCGCGGCGATGCGCGGATGCAGCTCGTCCCACAGCGCATCGGAGCGTTCGTCGCCGAGGGCGGTGAAGCCGGCCGGGTCGATCGCGATGCGCACCGTGCGCCAGCTGCCGGTCCAGGCGTAGCGCGCGACCGCGCGCGACACGCCGCTCACCTCTTCGGCGCGCTTCACGTAGTCGGCGAGCGTGACCGCCCGCAGCTGGCGCGCGCGGAAGGCCTCGGGCGCGTTGCGGCGGATGCGCTCGGCGGTTTCGGGCTCGCGTCCGTCGGTCACGTCGAACGGGTTGATCACCGCCACCACCGCGCCGTTCAACGCGCCGGTCAGCGGCTGGATGTTGACGAGCTGGTCGGCACCGATGTTGCCGGCGTGGCCGCCGCCGATCTGGTACTCGGCATGCACGGTCGCCTCGGCCGGCAGCAGGCGGCCGTTGGTGCCGTTGCCGAAGCGCAGCCAGCTCCGCCGGCGTTCGTCGGTCTCGACCATGTAGTGGTCGCCGTTCTCGGCGGAGTCGTCGCTGTGCACGAGGCTTTCGACCTCGTCCCAGGTCTCGCGCGCGGCGCCGGGTGGCTCGACTTCGAGCCACAGGGTCGAACGCGCGGGCGTTTCGCCGGTGGGCGCGCCGCCGCCGGCTGGCGGCAGGTAGGCGAGTGGTCCCTCGTCGGGCAGTTCGGCGAGCACCCAGTCGCGGCCGTCGCCGAAGCGGTTCATCCGCTCGTAGTGGCGCTGCTTCACGGTGTCGGTCTCGGTCGGCAGGAACGTGCCTTCTTCGTGGAAGTGCACTTCCATCGGGCGGCCCTCGTGCACCGTGACGAGGTTGCCGTAGAAGATCGACACGTCTTCCACCGTCGTCGGCGGCGGGCCGGGACAGAAGGTCGTGAAGCTGTAGTCGTGGCGCAGCGCATCTTCTTCGCGCCAGTTCACGCGGACGATCCACGTGCTCGTCACCGGATCGAGCACCGATTCGGCCGCGCCGCGGTCGACGTCGTCACCGGGCAGCAGGCGCAGCAGCTGCCGTTTCGCGCGCTGCCGTCCGGGCTCGGCGCCGGTCAGCGGGTTCAGCATCTCGGCGATCAGCATCTCGCGCCACAGGCCGTCGCGCACGAGGTCGCGCAGCGCGTCGGCTTCGGCCTGCGAGCCCAGGCCGCCGAGCGGTGCGATGTCGGCGCTGGTGCTCCCGGCGGCGAGCGCCGGCTGCGCGTTGCGCCAGGTGTGAAGACGCAGCCGATTCACCAGCGGATCCAGCCGCTGGCGCAGCGCCGGGTCGATGCGGCGCTGGCGGCTCGCGAAAAACACCGCGTCGTCCTGCGCCGGGTCGGTGCCGGTCCACACGACCAGCTCCTGGTCGTCCAGCGTGAACGGCGCCTGGCCCTCCACGACGTCGACCGCCAGCCAGGTGCTTGACTGGTTGCCCTCGTGCAGGTGGTAGTCGACGAGGCGCGCGTGGCGCGCGAGCGAGACACGCTTGCGCGTGGTGCCGAGGGTGGCCTCGGCCATCACGCGGTCCTGGAAGTCGCTGAGCTCGTCCGCCGCGGCGGCGAACAAGTCGATCAGCACCTGGTCGTGGTCGGCCTCGCTGGTGCTGACCCAGCCGGGCACACGCTCGGCCATCGCGACCATCAGCGTGTGGCGGAAGGAGTCGTAATCCTTCGCGAGGTAGTCGATGCCGGGGTTGGGCGCCGGCGGCCGGCCGGGCTGAGCCGGCGCACAGTCGTTGGTGAAGCAGCCGGGCCGGAACTTGAAGCCGATGCGGCTGAAGAACGGATCGATGAGGCTCGCGTCCCAGACCAGCTCGATCGTGTAGGTGGAGTAGTCGCCGACCGGTTCCACGCGCAGCGCGACGCTGGTCGGGTCGAGCCCGGCCACCGACGTGACCTGCACCTGGCCGGTCGCGTTGCCGGCCACGATGCGCGAGCCGCCGCGGATGCGGAACACCTGGCGCGCGCGCACCGGGTCGCCACCAATGTCGGCGAGGATGGCCGCCACGTGCAGCCCGTTGAAGAAGCGCAGGTCGATGTCGGCGTGGCCGGGGTTCGGGCCGGGCGGCAGCGCGACGAGGGCGAGCTTCAGTCCGTCGAGGCCGTGGCTTTGCAGCACGTCCGCGCGGTCGTCGACAAAATCGGGGAAGGTGATGGCGGCCATGGCGCGTGCTCGTTACTTCGACGTGCGCTGGAACTTGACGACCCGCGAATCGGGGCTGCCGGCGGGGCGGTACTTGACGGTCACTTCCAGCGTGGCGGCCGCGTCGTCCCACACCACGTCGATCAGCTCGACGGTGAGCCGGTGGCCCAGCCAGCGCGACAGGCCGTTGGTGATGCGGGCCTTGACGACGCCGCGCAGCGCCTCCGACGCCGGCTCGAACACCAGCCGCCGCACGCCGCCGCCGAACTCGGGCAGGAACAGCCGCTCGGCCGGCGCGGTGAGCAGCAGCTGCAGCAGCTCGTCGCGCACGTGCGCGTCGTCGTTCGCCGGCGCGGCGGTGCGGCCGTCGCCGCCGATGCGGAACGGGAATGCGAGATGCCGGCCGCTGGACAAGGCCATGGTCAGGTCCCCTTCGCTTTCTGCTGAACCTGCACGACGATCGCGGTGCCTTGCGGCGCCTGCGCGGCGTTCAGGCACAGGCCCACGCTCGTTTGCAGCAGCACCGGCACGTTGCGCACGTTGGTTTGTGTGGCAGCGGTGACCCAGCGGATCGACACGCAGGGCACGTAGGCGGCGGGGGTGAACGTGCAGCCGACGATCGGGTGGATGTCGGTCTGCAGCAGCGCCGGTGCGCCGTCGATCAGCATCTCGGTGTTGGTGGTCAGCAACGTCGCCTGTCCGCCGTGCGGGCACATGACGGTGCTGGTGGTGGTGAGGATGGGGATCACGTCGTGCCTCCCACGCGCGCGTCATCCCGGCGAACCGCTGCTTGGCTCCCTCTCCCAGAGGGAGAGGGAAAGACATCCGCGCCCGGTAGCTACGGCTCATGGCGGCACCCCGAACGTCATCGCCCCATTCACAAGGCTCACCCCCGCCAGCCCCACCTTGATCAACCCGTTGTTCAACGAGATGTTCTCGTTGGTGATCTTGATTTCGCAGGCGCCGCAGGTCAGCACGATCTCGCTGTCGGTGATCTTGATGACCTTCGGAATCAAATCGTCCCCATGCACCACCTGCACCTCGTTCGCCTCGTCGTCGAGGATCACCTTGTGGCCTTTTTCGGAGACGATCACGCGCACGCCAGGGCCCTGCGGGTCGGGCCGCTGGCCGCTCGCCCACCAGGCGCCGGACCAGATCGGGTTGTCCAGCCGGCCGGCCTCGAACTCGATCCACACACCGGCCCCCACCTTCGGCAGCATCACGAACCCATGCCCGTCGCCGCCGAACGGCGCCGACGGCAGCGCCCAGCCGCATTGCTGCTCGCCGAGCACGGCCGGTACCGTCGCGCGGATGCGGCACTGGTTGTTCGGGTCGTCGACGTCGGTCACGATGCCGCGGTACTTGCCGAAGTAGCTCGAACCGACCCGCTCGACGAGCCGTTCGACCGTTCGTTCCATCAGATCAGCCATCAGAAGATCCCCACGCTGACCGAGACCGACACCTGCAGCCCGCCGCCCAGCGCCTCGGCGACGGCGGCGCCCGACACTTCGCTGACCGAGTCGGTCTTCGCTTCGAGTTCCTGCGTGTACAGGGACGGCGTGATGCGGTGGACCACCTTGGTGATCAGGTAGTCGCCGCTGTACGGCGTGGCGCCGGCGTCGACGCGCACCTTCTGGTACGGCACGAGCACCGCGGCATAACAGCCGGGAATCACGTGGCTCGTCAGCTCGTAGACGTAGGCATTGCGCTTCGCTTGCGCGCTGGCGGCGCCGGCCGGGTCCTCGCGTGTGTTGTCCGACGGGTTCATCAGCCGCCGCGGCGTCAGGTCGGCCGGCAGTGCGGGCAGGTTGCGCATCAGGCCGAGGTCTTCGGCGCTGGTCTCGAAGCTCGTCACGCCGTGGTCGTCGACCCGAAGCACCTTCGCCTGGGTGCGCTCGGCGCCGTCGGGGTCTTGCGTCACGCTGGCGCCGGAGAGGTTGCGGCCGTCGCCGATCATGACCAGCGGCGGCAACTCGGCCGGGCCTTCGGGGTCGGGCAGGAAACAGCCGATGCTCGCGCCGGGTTCGTCGCCGGGCAGCACGTAGGCGTGGCGGTTGCTCGCCGAGGCCAGCTCGCGCAGGAACTGCAGCACGGTCCCGCGCCGCGTGGTCATCTCGGGCACGGTGTCGGTGCCTTCGATGCGGGTGTCGGCGATCTGCTCGAAGCGGCCGAACAACTCCTCGGCGATCTCGCTGTCGCTGCGTTGCTCGAACGGCGGCTCGATCTCCTCGTCGCGGTTGAGGAAGGCGCTGTCGTCGCGCACGACCATCGTGGCCGTGCTGCGCCCGGGTTGCGAATCGAGAGACGCGTCGATGCTGACCAGCGGCCCGTCGATCAGCGGCGCGAAGCGGCCGTTGCCGATGTCGATTTCCACCCGCACGCGCGAGAACGGCTCGTTCGAGACGCCGGGCCAGTGCAGCCAGGCGCCGTCGGCGTCGAGGCACAGGGCCATCTTCAGGTTTGCTTCCCAGAACGCGTCCATCTCCTGCGTGACCTCGATCTCCTCGATCAGGCGCAGCTGGTCCTCGGTGGCGGGGTTGTCGCCGAACCAGACGCGGAAAGATTGCTGGGCCATGTCAGGTCCTCGGCACGTTCAGCGTGTCGCCCGGCGTCTCGACCAGCGTGCGCCCGTCGAGCGCCGTGTTCGCATCCGCCACATGCCAGAACTGCGTCGCGTCCCCGGTGCGCGCATGCGCGAACAGGTCCAGCCGGTCGCCCGACTGCACCTGCTGCGGCTCGCCGCTCACCGGCGTCAAGCGGCGCAGCTTGAGCGCGGTGACGGTCTCGCCGGTCGACGTGGTGGTCTCGACAGTGGCGACCTTGGCGTAGCGGGAGTTTGGAAGAAACATTGCAGCTCCTACAGCGGGATCAGCTCGACGATCTGCTCGGCGGTGTTGGCGAGGTTGGCGATCGCCTGCGCTTCCTTCGCGATCGTCGAGTACTCGAGTGCGCCCTTGGCCAGCACGTCGTCGGAACAGTCGTCGACGGCGATCACGCTCAGCGTGATGTCGACCTCGGCGCGCAGCGGGTTCAGGATCGAGTCGTACTCGAGCTCGGAGATGCTCATCGAGTCGATCGTCACCGGCAGCACCCGCGTGAGGCCCCAGATGAAGAGGATGCGTGGATAGGTCTCGCGCGGGATCGGCTGGGCCGGCGCGTCGTCGCCGCCGCCGCCGAGCGCGTCGCCGATCGCGTCGAGCGCGGCGCCCAGCAGGCCGGCGATCTTCGAGCTCGGCAGCACCATTTTCTCCAGCGCCGCAAGCTGCGGGCCGATGCCGAACAGCTCGGCCAACACCTTGCCTTCGTCGAGCATGTTGGCGGCGCTGAAGTGCGCCTTGAACGTGATCTTCTCGAAGGTCTTCTCGCCCGCCTGCGTGGTCTCGCGCTGCGTCGCGCCGGTGGGCCGCGGCGGGATCTGCAAGGTGCGCGACAGCGACTCCGGATTGAACTGGAAGATCACGACGTTTGGAATCGGCCCGATCAGCGACGTGCCGTACTCGATCAAAGCCCCGCGCAGCAAGGTCATTGCTCGCCTCCTCGCAGGCTCTGGGCGACACGCCGCGCGATGCCGGTGGCCAGGTGGCGTGCGTCGGGCGCAGCCGGGCTCGCGATGCGGCCGGCGTCGACCCGTTCGGTGCCGGCGATGCCGGCACGATGCGACGCGAGTGCTTGCGCGAGCGCCGGCCCAAGCGCCCGCGCTGCCGCCTCCGCCGTCTCGGCCGAAATGCCGCGCAGGTCGAGCTCCAGCCGATCGATGTGCACGCGGCGCGGTCCGTTCATCGTTCTTTCCTTTGTGACGCGACCAGCGGCGCATACGGCCCGAACTGGTCCAGGCTGTTGGCGCGGTCGAGCTTGTCGTACTCGCGCTGCACCGCGCGCACGACGGCCGGCATGTCCAGCCGGCGCGGCGCGCCTTCGGCCGCGCTTTGCAGGCAGGCCTGGAAGACGATGCCGCGGATGTGGCCGCCGGCGAGCGCGAAGCGCTGCGCAAGGAACTCGAAGTCCACCGCGCTTGCGTCCACGCCGTCGGGGACCACGCTGCGCCAGATGCGCAGCCGCTCGGCAGCGCCCGGCAGCGGGAACTCGACGACGAAGCGCAGCCGGCGCAGAAAGGCCTCGTCGAGGTCCTTCTTGCGGTTGGTCGCGAGGATCGCAAGGCCCTTGAAGCGCTCCATGCGTTCGAGCAGGTAGCTGATCTCGAGGTTGGCGTAGCGGTCGTGCGCGTCTTTCACTTCGGTGCGCTTGCCGAAGAGCGCATCGGCTTCGTCGAAGAACAGGATCACGTCGGCCGAGTCGGCGGCGTCGAACAACCGGCGCAGGTTCTTTTCTGTCTCGCCGATGTACTTGTTGACCACCTGCGACAGGTCGATGCGGTACAGCGGCAGGTCGAGCTCCGCGGCGATCGCCTCGGCCGCCATCGTCTTGCCGGTGCCCGGCGGCCCGGCGAACAGCGCGGCGAGGCCGCCTTCGTTCCACGCACGAGCGGTGCCCCACTCGTAGTGCACACGCGTGAGGTTGTTCATCGCCGCGACGATCTCGTCGATCTGCACGGCCTGGGCCGGTGGCAGCATCAGCTCACCGCGCGCGAAGCGTGGCGCGACGGGTTGCGCGAGCGTGCCGAGGTCGAGGTCGGCACGCGCCGCGGCCAGCATCTCGGCGGTGCTGGGTGGGCGCGCGAGCGTCGCGAGCTCGCTGACCACGCGTGCGATCGCTGCCTCTTCGTAGCGGAAGCGGCGCGCCAGCTCCGGCAGCACCGGGCCGGCGGACGGCAGCACACGCTGCCAATGAACCAGCCGCTCGGCATAGCCGAGCGCGGGAATGACGATGGCCGGCAGCGTGGCGTGCAGGCCGCGCAGCGCGGCGCGGTCGTGCACGCCGACGAACAGGGTGAGCGGCAGGCCGGGCAGCGGCGGCGGGGCGAGCGCGCCGTCGTGCGACGAGGGGTCGGCGAGCGCGGCGTCGCCGAGGTACACCGCCTGGCCGCGCAGCCACGCGGCGGCCAGTGCCTGCGCGAGGTGTTCACGCGGCAGCGTGGCGCTGGGTTGCACGGTGCCGATGCCGGCGCGCTCGGCGCATGCCGCGGCCGTGTTCGCCAGCGGCGCGCCGGAGGCACCGATGACCGGCACGATGCGCATGCCCGGCGCATCGCCGCCGACCGCGGCCGTCACGCGCGCGATGGCGGCCGTGTCCAGGCCCTGCGGCAGCGAACCCGGCGCGACGGCTTCGAGCGCCGGCGGCAGCGCACCGCCGGCGAACAGCAGCTCGCGCGCGACCAGAGGCGGCACCGACAACGGCGCGTGCCAGTCGTTCGGACCGGCGCCGAGCGTGAGCGTGAGCAGGCCGTGGCGCAGCAGCGGATGCGCGGGGTCGAAGCAGCGCAGCAGCGCATCGGGTTCGTCCCACAGGCGCTGCGCGAGGGCCAGCGTGGGGGCCGTGCGCGACGGTTCGTTGAGGCAGCTCGCGATCACCTGGCCGGCGGCGCTGTCGATGCTGGGCAGCAGTGCGACGGCGAGCACAAAACATTCGACCGGCTCGAGCTGCAGGTGGCGCGCGACCCAGCCGAACGAGCCGCGGGTGTCGCCGGCGGGCGGCGGCGCGGCGGCGGCGATGCGCTCGCTGAGATGCCGCGCGGTCACGTCGTCGGCGAAGAACGCGCGCTTGTCGCGGTCGTAGCGCACGAGGTCCAGCGCGGCCAGTGCGCGGTCGACCGGCGGCGGCACGGCCGCGCCGCCCGCTTCGCCGCCTTGCAGCCCCCGCTCGCGCCACAGCCAGCAGACCTCGCGCCGCAACCGCAGCGTGACCTGGCCGAGCCAGTACTGCGCGAGCGCGTCGTGGCCGCGCACGCCGGGAAGAAAGGCGACCGGGTTGGCAGTCATGGCGCCACTCCCGTAGCCCGGATGAAATCCGGGGTGCTGCGTGCGCATGGCAACGCCGTCCCGGATTTCATCCGGGCCACGAATGCGTGCGAGCCCGTGGTCATGGCACTACCACGCTGGGGCTGGCTTTCGCCTGCTGGTTGTTCACGCGCAGGATCACGCGATAGCTGCCGGCCGGCACCGCGGCGCCGGCGCCGGGGACGGTCAGCGTCTGCTGGTCGGCCGCGGTGGTCACGGTGTCGAACATGTGGGCCGTCGTGCCGTCGGACTCGCGGTAGAACAGCACGATCACGTCGTCGGTGTCGTCGCCGAGCAGCAGGCCCTGCAACTCCAGGTTGCCGGCGACGAGTACGGCGCCGGTCAGCGTGGGCAGCAGCCGTGCGAGCAACAGGTTGCTCGAGCGCGTGCGTGTGGGCGACAGGCGGCGCCGCACGATCAGCGGCATCTCGCCGGCCGACAGCGTGGTGCCGGAGGCGATCGGCGTGCCGGGGCTGCCTTCGGCGGTGACGACGAGGCGGTTCACGTGCCGCTCGACGATCTGGAGCACGACGTCGCCGAGCACGACCTCCATCGCGCTGCTGCTGATGTCGTCGCCATGCACGGTCAGCGTCGCGCCGGCCTCGAAGCGATCGGGCTCGACGCGGTGCAGCCGCGCGCCCATCGATGGGATCACCTCGATCTGCACGCCGTCGCGCCCGATGATGGTCTCGGGCGCGGTGCTGTAGTCCACGCCGACCAGCAGCGACGCGCGCGGTAGCGAGCCCGGCACGATCATCACCGGCCGCACCTGGAACGCGACCGACAGCCGGTAGCGCTCGTCGGTGCCCTGCATGATTTTCGACAGCAGGTCGGCGTTCGATTCGTCGAAAGTCAGCTTCAGCGGCTCGGGGTTGTTCTCCAGCGCGAGCTGCACGTCGGGCGCGACCAGCGGGTCCAGCCGCAGGTAGTTCAACTCGTGGACCGCCGACATGCCGCGGCCGAGCAGGTCGTGCGCGGCGGCGGTGTCGCTGCTCTCGTCGCGGTCGAACGCGGTCAGCAGGAACTTGAGCACCAGCCACAGCGGCGGCGGTTCGCCGTCGCGCAGCGACAGGTTGCGCAGGTGCCCGTCGAGCACGGTTTCGTAGAGGAAGAGGTTGAGCTTGGCGTTGGTGTCGTTCTCGGCCGCGTCTTCGGGCTTGCCGATCGACACCTCGAAGCCGCGCCGGATCAGGTGGTCCTGCAGCAATCGCGTGACCGCGCCGATCGCTCGTCCGGAGTCCGCGAGTGCCATCGTCAGATCCTGCGCAGTGCGCGGCGCGAGAGGGCGCTGCGCTCGGGGCGTGGGGCGCTTGCGGCGCGGGGGGCCGGCGGCGGAGGCGGGGTTCGCGCGACGGTTTGGGTGGCGGGTGCGTCGACGCGCACGTGGATGGCGCCGATGGAGACCTCGACGGTGTCGTCGCGCGGTGAGGCGGGGGAGGGACGTTCGGCGCGAAGGGTCGCGGGCTGGGGGATCAGCGGCCGCGCGGGAATAGGTGGGGGAGCCAGGCGCGGTGGTGAGGGCGGGTGTTCGTGGCTCGGAGGCAATTCGAGAGATTCGGCGCGTGCCGGTGGGCGCTGATCCCGGATTTCATCCGGGCTACGGGGTGCGGGCTCCGGGGGAGTCGTTGCGATCGGCGGGTCGATGACCGCGGGCGGCTTCGCGCGAACCTCCTGCGGGCCGGCGGCCACCCACTGCATCGCGGTGCGAACGAGCGTGTGGGCGGTCACCGGCGCTTGCGATGCCGGTTGTGCGGCGGCGTCGATCGACGGGTGGGCCACGGCAGCGGCTTCCATCGGTGCAGAAGTTTGCGCACTCGTCGGCGCCGCCTCAGGTTCGCGCGGACGGTCCGGGCGCTGAGCCGGCTCGTCGTGCACATCGCGCGCAACCTGCGCAGGCAATGCCCGCACCGCCGGCTCGGGGCTCTCCGCGGAATGCGCGGCCCGGGGCGCAGGCGACATGGCCGGTTCCGCTCGCACGGCCGGCTGCTCGACGTGGACCTCGACCGGCATCCCGGCCTCGACCCGCGGCGCGACGATGGGCGCCGCACCACCGACCGCCAGGCCGCTGGACCGCATCAGGGCGCCGAAGTAATCGCTCATTGGGAATCCTCCGCGCTGCGCGCTGCGGTATTCGCCTTGGGAGCGGCCCGGCGGCTCATGCGTCGTCGATCAGTTCGAGGTAGCGGGCACGCCGCGCCGGCGGCACCGCGAGCACCTCGGCTTCGGTCCAGCCGTAGGCCGACGCGAAGCGGTGAACCTCGAGCAGCAGCGCGCGTTGGCGCGACGCGAGCCGCTTCAGCGCCAGCGCCTCGAGGTCGACGGCCACGTCATTGGCCGCGCCGCAGGCCGGGCACCGGCACGCCACCGAGAAGGCCACCAGCGGGTCCATCGCGGCGATCGCTTCGGCGACATGCGCTTCGTCGCCCGTGCTCACCTGTCCGACGACGACCAGCGCGTCCAGCATCGAGCGGACCGCTTCGCGGCGCGACGACGGCGCGGCATCGCGCCAGCGGCGCAGGTCGTCGCCGGTGGGGCGGCGCAGCGCCGCCGATCGTCCATCGCCGAGCGGCACCGCGATCGGCTCGCCGTCCACCGCGCCGTCGGGCAGGGCCGACAGCGGCAGATCGAACTCGAACGCCTCGCCGCATGCAGCGCTCGCACACGAGGCGGTGAGCGCGAGCTGCGCGCGACCGTCGGTCAGCGCGAGCAGCCGCAGCAATGCCGCGGTGCGGCGGCTGACCGTCTGCGCCCACCAGAAGTCGCGGACGGACGGCGCATCGCCCTGCGCGAGCAACGAGGTCACGAGGCCGGGGCGGTTGGTGCTGCCGAAGTCCAAGCCCAGGTCCGCGGCATCGCCGAAAGGACGCAGGCCGTCACCCCACCCGCCGTCACCCCACCCGCCGTCACGCCGCCCCGCGTCACCACGCCCGCCGTCATCACGCCCGCCGTCATCACGCCTGCCGTCACTACGCACGCCGTCGCCACGCACGCCGTCGCCACGCACGCCGTCACCCCGGCGAAAGCCGGGGTCCACTGCTGGCTCCCGCGCCTCGGTTGACGAACCGTGGACCCCGGCGTTCGCCGGGGTGACGATGGGGGGAGCGTCCGCCGGGGTGACGATGGGGGGAGCGTCCGCCGGGGTGACGGTGGGGGGAGCGTCCGCCGAGGTGACGGCGGTGACGGCGGTGGTGGTGTCCATGCTTCACCGCGCTCGCCGCATCACCCCGCCAACACCGGCTCCGCCGGCTCGACGACATCCGGGTCACGCTCCCAGCCCTCGTTCTCGAGCTTCAGCGTCTGGATCGCGATCGCGTTCGCGTTTGCGTCGAGGTCGGGCATCGCCTGGTACTCCGACACCCAGCAGCGGTAGATCTTGTAGGCGATCACCACCTGCCCGGTCTCGTTGTAGACCTCGAGGATCACGTCCTTGCGGAAGTCCTTCAGGCTCACCTCGGCGCCGAGGCCGGCGCCCACATGCCACACCTTGTTCGCCCATGCCTCGAACTCGACGTCGTGCGTGACGCCGCGCTCCAGCGTGATGGCTTCGTACTTCGTGCGGCCGGGCGACTTGCGCGAGGTCGACGGGTCGCCGCCCTCGCGGTGCTCGACGACCTCGGTGCTGCGCTTGAGCGAGCCGACCTTGCTGACGCCGGCCACGTAGCGGCCGTCCCACTTGATGCGGAATTTGAAGTTCTTGTAGGGATCGAAGCGATGCGTGTTGACGGCGAACTGGGCCATGTTCCGACTCCCTTATTGCAGATCGCCGGCGATCTGCTGGATGGTGAGGACGACGAACTCCGCCGGCTTCAGCGGCGCGAAGCCCACGAGGATGTTGACGATGCCGAGGTTGCGGTCGGCCTGTGTCGTGGTCTCCTTGTCGCACTTGACGAAGAAGGCCTCCTGCGGCGTCTTGCCCTGGAACGCACCCTGGCGGAACAGGCCGTTCATGAAGGCGCCGAGGTTCAGCCGGATCTGCGCCCACAGCGGCTCGTCGTTGGGCTCGAACACCACCCACTGCGTGCCGCGGTAAAGGCTCTCTTCGAGGAACAGCGCGAGGCGGCGGATGGGGATGTACTTGTATTCGTCGGCTTGTGCGTCGGCGCCCTTCATCGTGCGCGCGCCCCACGAGACGCGGCCGTAGGCCGGGAAGCTGCGCAGCACGTTCACGCCCAGCGGGTTGATCTGCCCGTTCTCGAGATCGTTGACCGGCAGCGCGAGGTCGAGCACGTTGTTCAGCGTGGCGTCGGTGCCGGCCGGGGCCTTCCACACGCCGCGCGTGGCGTCGGTGCGCGCGTACACACCGGCGAGCGTGCCCGACGGCGCCATCCCGCGCGGCCGCAGCCCGTCGAGCGGGTCGACGATGCGCACCGCCGGGAAGTAGGTCGCCGCATTGCGCGACTGCGACGCGGCGTTGGCCCAGGTGCCGATGTCGGCGAGCGTGCGGTTGGACGGCGCGTCGACGATGTAGAACGCGCGCTTGAGCTCGCACAGCGCGACCGCCGGCGGGATCACGCCGGCTTCCTGGCCGGCCGTCATCTCGAAGGTCTCGGGGATCAGCAGCAGGTTGAACAGGTCCACGTCCAGCAGCGCGTAGATGCCGGTCTTTGCCAGTTCGTTGCCGACGAGGTCCACGGCGCCGCCGCGCGTGCCGTCGGCGCCCGAGCTCGTCGGCACCTCGTCGGTCACGACCGCCGGCCGGTGTTCCACCGCGCCGGTGAACTCGCGCCCGCCGTTGGCCAGCCCCATCTGGATCGTCGCGGCGAGACCGCCGAACGAACCGCCGGCGATCACGACGCTGGACGACTCGCCCGGCGTCAGCGATTCGAGCGTCAGGTGGCCGGCGCCGGCTTGGCCGTCGGGGCCGGTGTCCGAAGCCTGCAGCTGCGCGGCCAGGCCGGCCGCGGCGATGGCGGCGTTGGCTTCGGTCACGAGGTCGCCGATGTTGGCCCATGGCGAGCCGGCCAAGGTGAGCAGGAACGGTGTGGTGCCGTCGACGGTGCCGCCCATCGTGGCGTTGGTCGGCGCGACCGGGAACGCGATCGCGCCGCTGACGGCGAGCCCGGCCTGCGCGAACACGAGGCCGGGTTGCCGCGTGACGCGAATCGCGGCCGACGCGTTGTTCACCACCGACTCGACGAACTGCGCCGAGTTGGCATCCATGCTCAGGTTGCGATGCGTCTCGATCGGCACGAGCGTGGTGCCGTCGGGCTGCAGCTGCGACACGACGAGGTTGAAGTCGGCGTCCGGGTTGCGCACGCCGGTGGTCTGCACGCTCAGCCGCAACGCATTGCCCCACAGGCCGGGGCTGGCGGCTTCGACCTGGAGCACGTCCGCCGGGGCGTCGCTTTCCAGCGTCCAGCCGGCGGTGGCGTGGCCCACGGCCACGCGAACGATCAGCGCCTGCGTGCCGCCGTTCATGAAGAACTGGCGCACGGCATACGACACCGGGCTGTCGCGGTCGAGCCCGCCGTAGCCGCGCTCGAAGTCGGCAAAGCTCGTGATGGCCACGGCCTTGTCGGGCACCCCCTTGCGCGTGAAGCCGACGAAAGCCGCGGTCGACGTCGCGACACCGGTGATGGTGCGCACGCCGCTCGCCTTCTCGACGATGTAGACACCCGGATAGCTCACTTGGACCATGGCACCGATCTCCTTTTGCAACGCGGACGAGCGGCGTTTGCAAAGGCGATGCCAGCACGCACTTACCGGTGAAAGCCGCACAGCGCGAGCCGCGCTTGACCCATCCTTCGATGTGGGGAGATGCGGGAGGGCAAGCGTGCGGCGGCGCGGCCCGCAGGGTGTTCGAGGCGGTGGGCGGCGCTGCAGCGAGGCCGGGTCAAGCTTGACCCGGCGGGTTGCGAAAGACCCGCTGGATTCGACTCCAGAGACCGAGCGGTTTTTCTCGGCGAAGCCCTCGCGGAAGCTCCGCGAGGGCCGAGGGCACCGGTCCAAGAGTTTGCAGTTGTGACCGATTGAGATCAGTACGACAATTGCGAACTTCATCGCAACGAATCGCAATGGCAAAGACGTTCGACGACATTGAGGTCCGCAGACCCGATCTGGCGCGGGGGTATCTGACACTCCTCCGCGCACAGCCAGGCAGGCCGATCGCCATGTTCGCGCCGCGGCGCGTCGGCAAGACGTTCTTCCTTGACCATGACCTTGCTCCGGTCGCGCGCGATGCCGGGTTACTGCCTGTGTATGCCGATCTATGGCTGCAGCGGTCCGCACCACTGGAGGCGATCAACCACGCCCTGGAAGAGGCTCTCGACGACATCACAGTACCGGCCGGAGCCGCAGGCAAGCTGGCCAAGACGGCCGTGAAGAAGATCGGCGCGCTTGGTGCCAGCCCGGACTTTGGTGATGCGCCGGCGCGCCGAACGCTGCCTCATGCGCCGCAGCTGCGCTTGGACGCGCTGGTCACGCGCCTTGCAGCCGCTGCGCACGCGCCGGTGCTGTTGATGCTCGATGAAATCCAGGCGCTCGGCGACGTGTCTGGCGGCGACCAGGTCATTGCGTCGCTGCGAGCTGTGCTGCACAAGCGCCGCGAGCACGTGTTGGCGGTCTTCACTGGATCGTCGCAAGAGGCGCTGGCGAGCATGGTGGCAAGCGCCGGCGCACCGATGTATCAATTCGCCCAACTGCTCAACTTTCCCGTTTTGGGCGATGCCTTCCTGAAGGACCTTGCCGATCACTTCGCCAAAGTGCATCGTGGCCGAAAGCCGCTTCTGGACGATCTGCGGCGGGTCTTCGAGAAGATTGGCTTCAAGCCGGCGCTGATAAAGGACATCGTGAAGTCGATGTCGGCCGAGGGTACGATCGACGTCGACGAGGCGGTCACGCGCTTTCTGCGGGACGATCGCCAGGTGGCGGGCTGGCGCGCCCTACTGCAATCGCTGGAGCCGATCGAACGTCACGTGCTGTTCGTGATTGCCAAAGGAATGCCGCCGTTCGGACGAGAGACATTGGAGACTCTGGCTTCGCTGCTGGCGGACCGTCCGACCCTATCGAAGGTGCGCACCGCAGTCGAGAGGCTACGTCGCGCAGGCATCTTGGCGAAACCGACTGTGGGCGCGGCCCGCATCGAAGACAGTCTGTTCGCCGAGTACCTGGCTGAACTGGACCGGGAGAGGCTTCGTTGATTAGGTTGGGGAGGCCGCGAGAATCGTGAACTGGTCGTCGGGGCGCCAGCGGCTCGCGGTGAACGCGCCGGCGTAGGCGGCGGGGCGCTGGTGTTGGCGCCGTACAGCGGGGGTCGATCAGGTTGAACGTGCGCCCGCCACGGCGGCAGGAATACTCCCGGCGCTTCAAACCTTCGGGATGTGCAGCGTCTTGCTGATCATCAAAGTGCCCGACAGCGCGAACAGCAGGCTCAGCGGATGCAGGACCCACGGGCCGAGCTGCCAGGCGCCGAACAGGATCTCGTCGCCGAGGCGGCCTTGCCACGCCGCCAAGGCGAGCACCGCGGTCAGCAGCACGCTGGTCGGGATGGGCGTGCCTTCGAAGTAGGCCACCTTGTCGGCGCCGGCTGCCAGGCTCTCGGCCGTCACGTTGTAGCGGGCCAGCCGGCTCACGCCGCAGCAGACGAAGTAGCTCAACACGACGAGGTCCCAGCCGCCGCTCAGGCCCGCGGCGTAGCCCAGCGCCGCCGGCCCGACGCCGAACGAGATCACGTCGGACAGCGAATCGAGCTCGCGCCCCAGCGGCGAGGACTGGTGGCGCCAGCGCGCGACGCGGCCGTCGAGCACGTCGAAGATGAGCGCAAGCGGTGTGAGCGCCGCGGCGACATAGAAGTGCACGATGGACCCGCTGCCGACGTATGCCATCGCGAAGAACACCGACAGCACGCCGCAGGCGGCATTGGCGAGGGTGAAGAAGTCCGCGAGGTGAAAGCCGCGGATCATCGAGAAGTGGCGGGGTGCCTGGACGCTGTTCACGGAGATTCCCCTCGCATTGGGCTGGATCGCCCATCCTAGCCCGTCTTTCTCACTTTTCCGTGGATAACCTGTGAGTTGAGCGTTGCCTGCAGCGCAAGTCGTTGATCTGCAAGGAGCGCGAGGCGACGAGGCGTGTAGTGGAGACCTTGGTCCTTGCGTGCGATGTGTGGGGTGCCTAAATTTGCGGCCATGTTCCTGCGCTGCAACCGACGCAAGAAGGACGGCAAGAGCCACGATTACTGGAGCGTGGTGGAGAACCGCCGCTGCAGCGATGGTCGTGTGGTGC
>DATKCI010000206.1:0-2509 GCA_035513255.1 Piscinibacter sp.
CTGCCGGTCAAGGGCCGCGAGGACCTCGTCGAAATCGACTCGCGCAAGCTGCCGGGCACGCTGTCGGCCAGTGGCCCTGAGGAGGACCCCTCCGCCTACGACCTCGTGGTGCTGGCGATGCAGGAGCCGCAGTACCGGGTGGCCGCGGTGCGCGATCTGCTCGAACGGGTGGCGCGGTCAAAAGTGCCGTGCCTGTCGCTGATGAACATGCCGCCGCTCACCTACCTCAAGCGCATCCCCGGCCTCGACGCCGAAAAGCTCCGGCCGGCCTACACCGAGCCGGCCGTATGGGACGGCTTCGATCCGGCGCTGATGAGCCTGTGCAGCCCCGATCCGCAGGCCTTCCGGCCGCCCGAGGAAAAGGTCAACGTGCTGCAGGTGACGCTGCCCACCAACTTCAAGGCGGCGCGCTTCGAGTCCGACGAACACACCGGAATGCTGCGCGCCATGCAAGCCGACATCGAGGCGGCGCGCTTCGATACCGGAAGCGGCGAGGTCGAACTGCCGGTCAAGCTCAAGGTGCACGACTCGGTCTTCGTGCCGCTGGCCAAATGGGCCATGCTGCTGACCGGCAACTACCGCTGCGTCACGATGGAGGGCGCGCGGTCGATCAGGGACGCGGTCCACACCGACATCGACGAGTCGCGCGCAATCTACGACTGGGTGTGCGACCTGTGCATCACGCTGGGCGCCGACCCGGGCGACCTGGTTCCGTTCGAGAAATACGCCGCCGCCGCCAAGGGGTTGGTGCGGCCGTCCTCGGCGGCGCGCGCCCTGTTCGCCGGCGCACCCAACATCGAGCGGGTGGACAAGCTGGTGCAGCTCATCGCGGCCCAGAGGGGCATGCAGAACAAGACGGTCGACGAAACCGTCGCGCTGGTCGACGCCCGACTGGAGTCGAACCGCGCCGCGAAGGGCTGACGCGCTAGCGCGAGCGGCGGCAGCAGCCGGCGAGGACCTCGCCTTCGGGCAGGATGACGATGGTGCCGAAGGGATAGCCGATGTCAGACATGCCGTCGGAGCAGACGTCGCGCTCGCGCCAGACGCTCGCATAGCCGATCTGCCCGTCGCGCTCCAACTGGACGGCGAAAATGCCGATCCGGCCGCTCGCCTCGCGCCACCGGCTGGCGCTCATCGACTGCGCCTCGGCGTCGGGGCTCGAGTGGGTCGCCTGACCCTCATCCAGCGCCAGTGACCAGAACGGCTCGGTGCCGCTGCACTGAAGCGGATAGTCGCTGTCGCGCGCCTGCCGGTCTACCGGCTCGAGGAAACGGCCGTTGACCCAGCCCTTGTCCAGATAACCGTCGACGAAGGCGACTTCCCACCACTGCGACCCCTCGACCTCCATGACCGATCCGGTGATGACGATGTCGTCGGCATGCGGCGCGAAGGCCCCGATGACGGGAGCCTCGACGCCGGGCTGTTCGCGCACGTTCAGCTGGTCGCCGGCCGCCACGTCCACGACGCGGTAGCGCAACGACGGATCCAGCGTTTGCGCATGAGCCGGCGCCGCTGCCAGCACGAGCGCCAGGAACAGCCATCTCACCATCCACATCGCACACGCCTCGCCCGCAGGATCATGTTGCCGCGGGCGCCACTGTAGCGCAGGCTTCGGTTACGCCGCCACCACGACGATGGCCGCGCACATCGAGCGGCTTTCGCGCCGATAGACGTGCGGCACGCTGGAATCGAAGTACATCGCATCGCCTTCGTCGAGGACGTGGTCGGTGTCCCCGACGGTGACGACCAGCTGGCCTTCGATAACGTAGATGAACTCCGCCGATCCGTGCTCGTGTGGCTTCGACGGCTTCGACCGCACCGGAAACTCGGCGTAGAACGATTCCATCCTGCGGTCGGTGGCGGGGAAATCGAGACTTTCGAAGAAGTAAGCGGGCTCCGCCTCACCAGAGAGGTCGCCCGACAGGTCGGGCAGCCGCAGCCGCTCGCCTCTGCGCACCACCGCCACCGCCTGACGCTCTTCTTCGAGGAAGAAGTGCTCCAGCCCGACGCCGAACACCAGCGCGATGCGCAACAGCGTGGGCAGCGTCGGGAACAGCTGGCCGCGCTCGATCTTCGACAGCATGGCGGGCGACAGCCCGGTGTGCTCGCCGAGCTGCACTAGCCCCAGCTTCTTTTTAAGGCGCAAGGCCCGGATTTTCGGCCCGATCCTGTAGTGCTCCAGCCCGGCCGTCAGCGTTTCGGACAGCATTTCGCGCTCCTCGTTTTCCTGGTGTTCAATTGCCGGCCCGGCGTTTGTCGCGTCAAGAGAAACTGCATTATTCTCAAGAAAATTTGATTGACAGTTACAGTGATTTGCACGAAAGGCAAACCCACGCCAACAAGGTTGGTCGTGTCCCGGGGCGCCACGAGGGCCTCCGGGGGTCGAACCCAACGGTAAGGAAAAGAACCGATGAACCATTCACTCACCACCATGGCGGCCGTCGCCGTCACCGCCTTCGGCCTGGCCGTCGGCAGCACCAGTGCGCGCGCCGCCGACATGGACATCGTC
>DATKCI010000207.1:0-8405 GCA_035513255.1 Piscinibacter sp.
GGCAAGCCCGTCTTGCCCGCCGGCGCGGCGCGATAGGCCGGCATCTTGAAGTCGCCGACGGGGATCGTGACCTCGCCGACCGTGAGGCCGTCGCTGTCGGTGCGGATCGTCTGCGCCCCCACCGGCAGCACGGCGGCGGCAAAGCCGCTGCCCAGCGCCGTCTGCACGAAGTCGCGGCGACTGAAGTCGCGCGACGGGGTCAAGCTGTGCACGTCGTCGAGAAGCATCGCAAATCTCCTGAGCCGTGATGAAGAGCGCGCATTCTAGGAAGCTTCACCGAAGCGCGCTCGGCAGCGGCGAGGATGCAGCGACGCCATGGGGGAGACATCGTTTGCGCAGACAATGCGCCGCATGATTTCCGCCGCCATCGTGCCCTCCACCGCCGCCGAGCAGATTCTCTCCACGCGCTGGCCCGGGCAATTGGCTGCAGTCGACATCGGCTCCAACAGCTTTCGGCTCGAGATCGCTCAGTTGCACCAGGGCCGCTACCGCCGTCTCGACTATCTGAAGGAAACCGTGCGCCTGGGCGGCGGCCTCGACGGCAACGGGCGGCTCACCGAAGAGGCGGCGGCGCGCGGCCTCGCCTGCCTGGCGCGCTTCGCGCAGCGCCTGACCGGCTTCGAGCCGTGGCAGGTGCGTGCCGTGGCAACGCAGACGCTGCGCGAGGCGCGCAACCGCGATGCGTTCCTCGCCCGCGCGCGCACCGTCCTCGGCCAGCCGATCGAGGTGATCTCCGGCCGCGAGGAGGCGCGCCTCATCTACGCCGGCGTGGCGCGGCTGCAGCCGTCGCCGCTGCCGCGGCTCGTCGTCGACATCGGCGGGCGGTCGACGGAACTGATCCTCGGGCGCGGGCGCAAGCCGCTGCGTGCCGAATCGTTCCAGGTCGGCAGCGTCAGCCTGTCGATGAAGTACTTCGAAGGCGGCCGCTTCACCGAGGCCGCATTCCGCGCCGCGCAGATCGCCGCCGGCGCCGAGCTCGAGGAAGCACTGGAGCCGTTTGCGCCGTCGCACTGGGCCGAGGCGCTCGGCTCGTCGGGCACGGTCGGCGCCGTGTCGCAGCTGCTCGCCGCCAGCCGCGTGACGGACGGCCGCATCACCCCGCCGGGCCTGCGTTGGCTGATGGAGCAGTGCCTGCGCGCCGGCCACGTCGACCGGCTGGCGCTGCCCGGGTTGAAAGAGGAGCGCCGCGCGGTGATCGCCGGCGGGCTGTCGATCCTCTACACGCTGGCCGTGCATTTCGGCATCGAAGTGCTGCAGCCGGCGCGCGGCGCGCTGCGCCAGGGCGTGATCTTCGATCTGGAGGAGCGGCTGCAGGCGGCGGCGCACGAAGCCGACGGCCACGACATCCGCGACGCGTCGGTGCGCGAGCTGCAGCGCCGCTTCATCGTCGACACCGGCCAGGCCGAACGGGTGCGCAGCATCGCCGAGTGCTTCCACGACAGCGTGCAGCCCCGCGCGTCGCACGACGCGCGGCGCGAACTGCAATGGGCCTGCGCGCTGCACGAGGTCGGCATGATGGTGTCGCACCACGACCACCACCGCCACAGCGCCTATGTGCTGGCGCACGTGGACGCGGCGGGCTTCTCGCAATCGCAGCAGCGCCGCCTGGCCGAGCTGGTGCTGGCCCAGCGCGGCGGGCTGCGCAAAGTGGAGGCAGCCCTGTCGCAGGCGGACTTCGCCTGGCAGGTGATGTGCCTGCGGCTCGCGACCATCAAGTGCCATGCGCGGGGGGGCGTCGATGCCGGCGCGCTCAAGCTGCGGCAAAGCGGCGGCGTCGCGACGCTGAGCCTGCCCGCCGGCTGGGCCGACGCGAACCCGCGCACGCTGCATCTGCTGAACGAGGAAGTGGCCGCCTGGGAGCGCGGCGGCCCGCTGTCGCTGGAATTGAAGCGCTGACCGGGCTGGTGGTCGTAACCCGGATGAAATCCGGGTTCGGCGCATCATCGACCGCTGCTCCCGGATTTCATCCGGGCTACGAATGCCGGGCCGGCGGATCAGAGGCAGTCCGGCGCCTGCACGGCCTGCAGCACGACCTGCGGCTGCCCTTCGCGATCGCGCGTGCGCAGCCACCACACCGCGCCCTTCTTGATCGCCCAGGCCTGCGGTTCGCCGGTCAGCAGCAGCGCGGCCACCATGCCGAGCGCCGGCTGGTGGCCGACGACGAGCACCGGCTCGGTGGCATCGGGCCAGCGCGTGGCCTTCAGCACGGCCTCGACCGGCGTGTCCGGCGCCAGCGCCTCGACGGTCTTGAAGCCCTTGCCCAGCGCCTTCGCGGTTTGCTGGCAGCGCACCGCGGGGCTCGCGAGGATGCGGGTCGAATGGGCAATGCGCTGGTTCAGCCACTCGGCCATGCGCTGCGCCTGCCGCTCGCCCTTCGCAGTGAGGGCGCGCTGCAGGTCGTCCTGGCCTTCGCGCTGCACGTGCGCTTCGGCATGGCGCCACAGGATCAGGTCCATCAGCTTTGCGACCCCTGCGGCAGGTAGAGGTTCATCAGCGCATGCTGCGCGCTCGGGCCGTCGTCGCCGACGCGCCGGTAGCTGCCGTCGGGCCGCAGCGTCCACGCATCGCGGCCGTCGTGCAGGTACGGCACCAGGCATTCGTCGATGACCCGCTGGCGCAGCGCCGCGTCGCGCACCGGCCACGCCACCTCGATGCGGCGGAACATGTTGCGGCTCATCCAGTCGGCGCTCGACAGGTACAGCGCTTCGTCGGTGTCCGCCTGGCCCCAGCGGAAGTACAGGATGCGCGAATGCTCGAGGAATCGGCCGACGACCGAGTGCACGCGGATGCGGTCGGTGACCTCTGGAATGCCCGGCGGCAGCATGCAGGCGCCGCGCACGATCAGGTCGATGTCGGCGCCGGCCTGACCGGCGCGGATCAGCGCCTCGATGATCGGCACGTCGGTCAGCGCGTTGATCTTCGCGACGATGCGCGCCGGGCGCTTCTCGCGCGCCGCTTCGGCGACCGCCTCGATGTGCTGGACCGTGCGGCGATGCAGCGTGAACGGCGCCTGCAGCAGCTGCCGCAGCGGCTTCATCTTGCCCAGGCTCGCGAGCTGCTGGAACACGGCGTCCGCGTCGGCGGTCAGGTCGCGGTCGGCCGTCAGGTAGCCGACGTCGGTGTACAGCCGCGCCGTCTTCGGGTTGTAGTTGCCGGTGGACAGGTGCGCATAGCGGCGCAGCCGCTTGCCGTTGGGGCCGTCTTCGCGCCGGGTGACCAGCAGGAGCTTGGCGTGCGTCTTCAGCCCGACGATGCCGTAGACGACCTGCGCGCCCACCGCCTCCAGCCGCTCGGCCCAGTTGATGTTGGCCTCCTCGTCAAAGCGCGCCTTCAGCTCGACGACGGCCATCACCTCCTTGCCCAGGCGCGCCGCTTCGATCAGCAGGTCCATGAGCGGCGATTCGCTGCCGGTGCGGTAGATCGTCTGCTTGATCGCGAGCACGTCGGGGTCGCCGACCGCTTCGCGCAGGAACTGAACGACCGGCTCGAAGGACTCGAACGGATGGTGCAGCAGCACGTCGGCCTCGCGCAGCCGGGCGAAGATCGACTCCTGCCTCGGCAGGCGGCCTTGCGGCCACGCGCCTTCGAACGGCGGAAACCGCAGCGCCGGCGCGTCGGCCTGGTCGATCAGCTGATTCAGCCGCACGAGGTTCACCGGACCGTTGACCCGGTACAGCGCGGCCGCCGGCAGGCCGAACTGCTGCAGCAGGAACTCCGACAGCTCGGACGGACAGCTGTTCACGACCTCGAGCCGGATCGCCTGGCCGAAGTGCCGCGTCGTCAAGCCCGTGCGCAGCGCCTGGCGCAGGTTGATGACGTCGTCTTCGTCGAGATCGAGGTCGGAATCGCGCGTGACGCGGAACTGCGAGAACGCCTCGACTTCGCGGCCCGGAAACAGCTCGCCCAGATGGGCGCGGATCACGCTGGTCAGCAGCACGAAGCCCTGCTTGCCTTCGACGAGTTCGTCCGGAAGCCGGATCACCCGCGGCAGCACGCGCGGCACCTTGACGATCGCGATCGTGTTCTCGCGGCCGAACGCGTCGCGGCCGGTCAGCCGCACGATGAAGTTCAGCGACTTGTTCGCGACCTGCGGAAACGGGTGCGAGGGATCGAGCCCGACCGGCACCAGCAGCGGGCGCACCTGCCGCTGGAAGAACTGGTCGACGAAGCGGCGCTGCCCCTCGTCGCGGTCGGCATGGTTGAGGATGACGATGCGCTCGCGCTGCAACAGCGGCATCACCTCGTGGTTGAAGGCGGCGTACTGGTCGTCGATCAACGCATGCGCATTGGCCGCGATCGATTCCAGGTCGCGCTGCGACACGCCGGCGCCGGCCCGGCGCGCGGCTTCGAGGTAGTCGGCGAAGCGCACCTCGAAGAACTCGTCCATGTTCGACGAAACGATGCAGATGTAGCGCAGCCGCTCCAGCAACGGCACGTCGGGCCGGCGGGCCTGGGCCAGCACGCGGCGGTTGAATTCGAGGATCGCACGTTCTCGGCTCAGCAGCGCTGGCATCGCGCTGGCGACCGCAATATCGGGGCTCATGCGCCCAGTTTATGAAGGTTTGGTGATGCTTTCGTGACAGACGCAGCCCGCTCGCTGTTCACCGGCACCAGATGGGAGACGAACTGGTCGCACACCGGCCGCCAGTCGAACTGCAGCGCCCGCGCCCGTGCCCGCTCGCGCGAAACGGTGAGGGCCTTCAGCGCGGCTTCGCGCAGGTCATCGGCGAGCACGCCGCCATCGGACGTCCCGACCACATCCAGCGGTCCTGGCACCGGAAAGGCCGCCACCGGCGTGCCGCAGGCCATCGCTTCGAGCATCACGAGGCCGAAGGTCTCGCTGCGGCTGGGGAACACGAAGACGTCGGCACTGCTGTAGACGCGAACCAGCTCGGTGCGCGGGACCACACCGCGCCAATGAACCTGCGGGTACCGGCGGCGCAGCCGTTCGAGCAGCGGGCCGACGCCGTAGACCAGTTTCGAACCCGGCAGGTCGAGCTTCAGGAACGCTTCGAGGTTCTTCTCGTACGACACGCGCCCGACGAACAGGAACACCGGGCGCGGCAGGCCGAGATCGACACTCGGCTGCGGCTCGAACAGCCGCAGATCGACGCCGTGCGACCAGGCGCGCAGGTTCGCGAAGCCGTGTCCTCGCAGGATGTGCAGCATGCCTTCGGTGGGCACCATCACGCCCGACGACGGCGCGTGGAAGCGCTTGAACCAGGCGTAACCCCAACGTTCGGGAATGTGCAGCGCCTTCGCCAGGATGTCGGGGAACCGGGTGTGGAACGCGGTCGTGAAGGCGAACCCGCGGCGCAGGCACCAGGCCCGGGCGGCGCTGCCCAGCGGCCCTTCGGTGGCGATGTGGATCGCGTCGAGCCGATGGCTGTCCAGCATGCCCGCCACCGCGCGGGCCGGGCGCCAGGCGAGTTCGATCTCGCGGTAGCCGGGACACGGAATGCGCTTGAACGCCGACGGCTCGATCACCAGCACCTCGTGCCCGCGCGCCCACAGCCCCTCCTGCAGTTCGAGCAGCGTCGTGACCACGCCGTTGACCTGCGGCAGCCAGGCATCGGTGACGATGGCGATCTTCACAGCACCTCCGCTTCGACGGGAGCCAGCGGCATCGCGCCGGCCGCAGCCTGCAGCGCACGCTGCGACCAGTCGATGATCTCGAGCCGGCCGTCGGCGTGTTCGACCAGCGCGGTCAGGCTCTCGACCCAATCGCCGTCGTTCGCATAAATGATGCCGTCGATCTCGCGCAGTTCGGCATGGTGGATGTGTCCGCAGACGACCCCCTGCACGCCGCGCCGGCGGGCCTCGCGCGCGAGCGCGACCTCGAAGTCGCCGACGTAGCTGACCGCGCGCTTGACCTTGAGCTTCAGATACTTCGACAGCGACCAGTACGGCAGCCCGAGCCGCACGCGCATCGAATTGAGGTGGCGGTTGAGCTTCAGCGTGAATTCGTACAGCGAGTCGCCGACGTGGGCCAGCCACTTCGCGCACTGGATGACCCCGTCGAACAGGTCGCCGTGCGTGATCCACAGGCGGCGTCCGTCGGCGGTCTCGTGGATCCATTCGTCGGCCACGTCCACGCCGCCGAAGTTGTGCTCGACGTAGCGCCGCGCGAACTCGTCGTGGTTGCCGGGAATGAAGATCACGCGCGTGCCCTTGCGTGCCTTGCGCAGCAGCTTCTGGATCACGTCGTTGTGCGATTGCGGCCAGTACCAGCTGCGCCTCAGCTGCCAGCCGTCGATGATGTCGCCAACGAGGAACAGGTGATCGCTGTCGACGTGCTTCAGGAAGTCCAGCAGCGCGTGGGCCTGGCAGCCGGGCGTGCCGAGGTGGATGTCCGAGATCCAGACGCTTCGGTAGCGCCGCTTCGCGTCGGCGCTCGGTGCTTCATCGGCGACGCTGCCGCCTGGGCCCGGCAGTTCGGACCAGGCGCGCAGGAAGGCGGCGTCGCGTTGCATGGACCTGCATGCTCGGCCCGCGCGGTGACGCCGATGTGGCGACTGTATGAAGCGTTCGTGAATTCGTAGCCCGGATGAAATCCGGGAAGTGCGCACCTATGACAACCCGGCCCCGGATTTCATCCGGGCTACCCCCGCGGATGGTGCGCTGCGTGCAGGGCTCGCAACCGCTCGCGCGCCACGTGCGTGTAGATCGTCGTCGTGGATATGTCCGCGTGTCCGAGCAGCATCTGCACCGCCCGCAGATCGGCCCCGTGGTTCAGCAAGTGGGTCGCGAACGCGTGCCTCAGCGTGTGCGGCGACAAGGGCACCGCCACGCCGCCTCGAAGGGCGTGCTGCTTGATCAGCTTCCAGAACATCTGCCGCGTCATCGGGCCGCCGCGGCCGGTGACGAACAGCGCCTCGCTGACCCGGCCGTTCAGGATGGCCGCGCGTGCCTCCGCAAGGTAGCGGCGAAGCCAGGCGTGGGCTTCCTCGCCGAACGGCACCAGCCGCTCCTTCGCGCCCTTGCCGGTCGCCCGCAGCGCGCCGTCGGCGAGGCTCAGGTGCACCGTCTTCAAGCCGACGAGCTCGCTGACGCGCAGTCCGCTCGCATACATCAGCTCCAGCATCGTGCGGTCGCGCAGACCCAGCGGCGTCTCGGTGTCGGGCGCCGCGAGCAGCGCCTCGACCTGCGCCTCGCTGAGGGTCTTCGGGACGCGCAGCGGCTGCCTTGCCGCCAGCAGCTTCAGCGTCGGGTCCGCCGTCAGCAGCCGCTCGCGCAGCGCCCAGCGAAAGAAGCGCTTGAACACCGTGAGCCGGCGGTTGCTGCTCGTCGCCTTGCTGCCGGCGTGGCGAGCGACGCCGTAGCCGAGCAAGTCCGTCTCGGCGCTGTCGTTGAGCGCCCGTCCGTGCGTGCGGGCCAGCCAGTCGGCATACAGCGAAAGATCGCGCCGATAGGCCGCCAGCGTGTTCGCCGACAGGCCATCCTCGATCCACAAGGCGTCGATGAAACGGTCGATGGCTTCCTGGCTGACGACCGTCGCGGCGTTGGGCGACATGCAAGAGGCTTCTTCACGAACTGCGGGATACCCAAGACGTCACCCCGGCGAAAGCCGGGGTCCACTCGTTGCACGCCGCCGACGCGACCAGTGGGCCCCGGCTTTCGCCGGGGTGACAGCCTGGGGATGGGGGCCCGAAGTCCCCCCGGGGGTCGGCGCGGAGAACGGCCGTTAATTCAGCGTCAGCTTCTGCTTCGCGACGACGTTCTTGTAGACGCCGAACTCGGCCTTGATCTGCTCGGCGAACTGCTCGGGCGTGTTGCCGACGATCAGCGAGCCGGTCTCTTCGATGCGCTTCTTCACCGCCGGATCGGCGATCGCCGTCTTCACCGCGGCATTGATCTTGTCGACCACGTCCTTGGGCGTGCCTTTGGGCGCGAGCACACCGTAGTACGCCATGCGGTTCACCGGCTCCAGCCCCACTTCCTTGAACGTCGGCACGTTCGGCAGCGCTTCCAGGCGCTGCGGCGCGGCCACGACGATCGGGATCAGCCGACCGTCCTTGATGAACGGCAGCGCCGACGGGATGTTGTCGAAGATGATCGGCACCTGCCCGGCGACCGTGTCGTTCAGCGCCGGGCCGGCGCCGCGATACGGGATGTGGATGATGAACGCGCCCGACAGGCTCTTGAACAGCTCGGTCTGCAGGTGGCCGATGCCGCCGGTGCCCGAGCTCGCGTAGGCGTACTTGCCGGGGTTGGCCTTGATCTCGGCGATGAAGCTCTTGTAGTCCTTCGCCGGGAACGACGGGTGCACCGCGATGACGTTGGGCGTGGCGGCGATGTTGATGACCGGCACGAAGTCGGCGATCGGGTCGTACGGAATCTTCGGGTTGATCGCCGGATTGGCCGCGGTGGTCGACACGGTGGCCACGCTCAGCACGTGGCCGTCG
>DATKCI010000208.1:0-14454 GCA_035513255.1 Piscinibacter sp.
GGCGCCGGCCGCCTCGAGCGCGCGGCAGGCGGTGTCGGATTCGGCGTAGCGGCCCTGCACCCGGTGCAGCGTCGCGAGCATCAGCCAGGCCTGGGCCTGCGCCGGGTCGCGAGCGACGAGTGCCTGCAGCCGCCGCCGCGCGGCGTCGAAGTCGTGCAGGTGCTGCTCGGCCTCGGCCATCGCGATCACGATCGGTGCGGCCGCACGGTCATCACTGCGCCACGGTTTCAGCAGCGCCAGCGCCTGCCCGGCGAGGCGCGGGTCGCCGGTGCGGCGGGCGTGCTGCACCAGCTCCCTTGCCCGTTCGGGCAGTTCCTGCGGCGCCGGCGGTGCCCGCCGCGCCGCGATCGGCGGCAGGCGCTCTATCACCTCGTCGTCGGACTGCGGCTGCAGCGGCTGCGCGAAGGCGGCCGAATGCGCGAGCAGGCCGAGGATCACCAGAAGTCTTTTCATCGCTTGCTCCCGAGGCGGCCGGCGCGGTGCCGGCCGCCGCTCCAGTCAACGCAGCGGCTCGGGCTCCGTGTCCTCCGGCATCGGGGGATGGAAGCGGGTGACGGACAGCGGCTCGCCGTCATCGGTCGGATGCGCGACCAGCGTGGCCAGGTAGTCGACCATCGCCTGCGGCGACGCGCTGGCGTTGTCCGGCACTTCGTCGATCACCGCATCGGGGGGCGGCGCGTCGCCGCCTCCGCCGCCGCAGCCGGTGACCAGCGCCGCGAAGGCCAGCGGCATCCACCGTCGGAACAGGTTCGTCATGGCGGTCTCCTTCATTGCGCGCCGGGCAGCGGTGCGGCGAGGTAGGGGAAGCCGGGCGTCAGCGGCGCCGCCGCCTGGTCCACCGCGTCGTGCAGCTTCAGCGAGGTGCTGCCCAGCGGCACGTTGGCCGGCCGGCAGTCGGCACCGAGCTTCAGCGCATCGCCGTCGCCGTTGAGCATGCACAGCCCGCCCATCACCACGGCCAGCGACACGTCGACCACGTCGTCGTTCGGGCGCCGGCCGTTCGGGAAGCCGGCGTTGTCGCCGCCGATCACGCCGAGCCGGTGCTGCTGCGCCTGCGGCGTCGGCGCGATGTCCGTGTTCAGCCGCAGCATCTCGCCGGCCACAGCGCCGGCGGGCTGGTTCAGGCCGCTGATGCCGGTGAGAAAGGTCGTCACGAGATCGGTGCGCGGCAGGTTCTTCGGCGCGATGCCTGGCAGGTCGAGCGCGATCTCCAGCAGGGCCGGCAAGGTCGGGTGCGTCACGAAGTCGGCGAACTGGCCGTCGTCCTTGGGCTTGCTGGCGTTGAAGCGGTCCTTCATCGGCAGGCCGATCACGACCTCGTTGACCAGCGGCATGCCCAGGCGAGACACCTGGGTCCACGCGCCGCCCACCTTGGCGCTGGACTGCAGCCCGGCCGGCGGCGACGGATCGAGCAGCGAGCCTTGCCGCAGGCTGGCGCTCGTCCAGCCGCCGAGCACGGTTTCATCGCCCTGGATCAGGCAGCTCGCATGCACTTCGAGCGCGAGCGTGGTCACGTTCTTGTCGTCGATGGTGTTCGGCGCGGCCCCGATCAGCGCTGGATCGGTGATCACCGACACCGGGGCGTTGACGAGATCGAAGATCG
Organism: Piscinibacter sp.; assembly: GCA_035513255.1. Classification (GTDB taxonomy): domain Bacteria; phylum Pseudomonadota; class Gammaproteobacteria; order Burkholderiales; family Burkholderiaceae_C; genus Albitalea. Next base: position 1,604 of record DATKCI010000208.1, read on the forward strand.
TGCCGAGGTTGACCGCGAACGGGTCCTTGCGCTGGCCGACGAACAAGCGGCCCGGCTGCGCGCAGTCGGGGATCGTCACGTCGTAGAGGTGCTTCGCGGCGTAGGCCGCGTAGTCGGGGACGGTCTTGGTGCCGATGTTGTCGACCGGCTTGTCGAAGCGCGAGCCGCCGGCGTGGGTGAGCGCCGCACGGCGGCCCACGCGCCGGTCGCCGCGCATCACGGACACCGTGTAGCTCTCGTTGACGTTCAGCGCCGCGGCGTTGCGATCGCTGACTTGGCCGGCCTGGATCAGCGGGATCGCGACCATCTTGTCGCCGATCGGCAGCGTCACGCTCTTCAGCTCGTTCGTGAAGCGGAACTGGAACGTGATGTCCTCGCGCGCATCGCCGTCGTTGTCGATGTGGATCTCGTACAGCGCGTTCGGGTCGAGCGAGAAGTAGTTCGGGCCGCCGTAGGCGTCCTGCAGCGGCAGGTAGTTCGCGATCAGCGTGACGTAGCCGGCCCGGCCCGGCTCATAGCTTGCGAACATGTAGAAGTCGGTGGCATCGACCTTCGGCTGGGTAGTGATGAACGGTGCCTCTCGGTGGCTGGAGGCCTGCGCCGCGCCGGCCAGCATCAACACGGCGGTGGCCGCCGCCAGCGCGCCCGGGGCGCGTGTGGGTTTCTGTCTCATGGTCGTCCTCTCTTGCATCCGGTGAAAAACGCCGTGCGACTGGCGCCGGCGAACTCGCACGGAATCCGTGCAGCGGCGGATACGCAGGGGCGGCCGGATCGGATGCAAACGCCGGCCGAGCGGGCCGGCGAAGGCTCTCAAGGAAACGCCGGGCCGCCCCAAGTTTCCTTGACCCCCACGGGGGGCGGGCTGGGCGCAGCCCGGCCCTGGGGGCGCTCAGAGTCGCAGCTTGCCGACCGAGACGACGGGGCCGGTGGGCGCGCCGGTCGGCGAGCCGCCGGCCGGCTCGACGCTGACGGCGAAGCCGGCCGTGCCGTCGAGAAGCTGCGCGCGCACGACGCGGGTCGACTCGCGCGGCGACACGAGGCCGAGCGAGCGCGGCGGCCCGCTGTCGGGCAGCGCCCACAGCTCGAGCGCCTGTGCGGCGCTCAGCCGCATCTCGTCGAGCGGGCGCAGCACGAGGGCGCGCCCGTCGGGGCTCACACTCGCGACGAAGCGGGCCGACGGCGCCGACGGATCGGCTTCGAGCACGACCAGCAGCGGCGCCTGCGCCGGGGGCGGCATCACGAGCGCCACCGCGAGGATCAGCGCGGCCGTCGTCGCGAGGCCCGCCGCGCCGCGCCACAGGCCGAGGCGCTGCCACCAGCCGGCGGCACGCGCCGGCTCGTTGAACAGCTGGCGCTCGACACGTGCCCACACGCCGGCGGGCGGCTCCACCGCCGGCACCGCGTCGACCAGCGGCAGCAACTCGGCCTCCCACGCCTTCACCGCCTGCCGCAGCAGCGGATGCGCCGGCAGCAGCGCATCGAAACGCCGGCGCGCCGGGCCGCGCAATGTGCCGAGCACGTACTCCGAGGCGAGGCGGTCGGCGAGGGCGGGGCGTCCGTAGTCCATGGCTAGGCCGCCATCTGGCCGCGCGCCGACAGGCAGGCCTTCAGAGCCATCAAGCCGCGGCGCACCCAGCTCTTCACGCTGCCCAGCGGCTGCGCGAGGTGAGCGGCCGCTTCAGCGTGCGACAGGCCCTGGTAGAAGGTCAACGACAGGCACTGCCGCTGTTCGTGGCTCAGGCCCTGCAGGCACGCGGCGACCTCGCGCGCCTGCGCGGTCGCGCCCAAGCGCTCCAGCGGGCCCGCGTCGTCGGAAGCAATCGTGCTCAGCATGTCCTGTTCATCCTCGTCATGATCATGGCGCTGGTGGCTCACCGTTCGCGGCTGTGCGCTGTTTCGCCGCAGGCTGTCGATCGCCCGGTGGCGTGCCACGCTGACCAGCCAGTTGAACGGCGAACTGCGCACGGCGTCGTAGCTGCTCGCTGCCCGCCACAGGTTGACGAACACCTCCTGCAGCACGTCTTCGGCCTGGCCCCGGTCCCCATTGATACGGAGGATGATGCCGAACAGATGCGCCCCCGTCTGCCGATAGAGCGCGGAAAATGCCGCGCGATCCCCGAGCTTCACGCACGCAAGCAGCTCTGCGAGTGCCTGGTCGCGCGCCGCGCGGTCGGGAGCCGATGGGGTCGCGGGCATGTCGAGGGGGTGGATGGATGCGCGCGGGAGTGTACGCCCGGGCCATGGCGCCCGGTCGTGGCACCATCGGCACAGGAGGTGATGCATGACGGCCGAAGACAAGCGCGCGCAGCGGCTGCAACTGCTGGACGACCACATCGGTGAAGCGCTGCGAGAAAGCGAACGCAGCGGCGAGCTCGAGTCCGCACCACCCGATCAGACGGGGCGCTCTATCCGCTGCACAGCAGCGAAAACGAATGCCGCAGGCTCAAGATGGGCGAGATCGGTGTTTTTGGCTGCGGTTGGCTCGCTTTGGGCGGGCAGCGTTCAGCTATACCGTTGACGCTCGGCTGCCGGTTCAGGCCAGCACCTTCAGCCCGTGCTTCTCGACCACAGCCAACAGTTTGAGCGCCATGCCGCTTGGGCGCTTCGTGCCGGCCTCCCACTTCTGAACGGTGGACTCACTGGTGTTCAGGTAGCGGGCGAACACCGGCTGGCTCACATGAGCCTGCTCACGGATACGTTTGATTTGCTTGGGCGGGATCACGGGCGGCGCTGCCAGACACGATTCGTCGAATTCGCGCATGGTGGCCTTGTCGATGGCGCCGACCTTGTGCAACGCGGCTGCCGAGGCGTGGATGGCCTCGAACGCATCGCTCTTGAACTTACGCTTCGTCGTCATGGCATATCTCCACAAAGTGCTTTCCGCTCACCAGTTGAGCGACCTGTAGCTCGGTCAGGCCTGCATAGACATATTGCCTGCTGCCCGACAGACCCTTCATGCCGAGCAGTTGCCTGAGCGCGCAAGTTCTTGAGTCACGGAAGGCGATGGCGTCCTCGCATGCGCCTTCGCTATCATGGCGCGGCCGTTTCGCAGTCCGCCGTTTCGTGTCGTCTCCCCCCGCCTCCCTCAACCCCGCCCAGCTTGACGCCGTCCACCACCTCGGTGGACCGTGCCTCGTGCTCGCCGGTGCCGGATCGGGCAAGACGCGCGTCATCACGCACAAGATCGCGCGCCTGCTTCAGGCGGGCTATGAGCCGGGGCAGATCGCCGCGATCACGTTCACGAACAAGGCCGCGGCGGAGATGCGCGACCGCGCGAAGCAGCTCGTCGGCCCGCGTGCCGCGAAGCCCCTCGTCATCAGCACCTTCCACTCGCTCGGTGTGCGCATCCTTCGCAGCGAAGGCGAGCGGCTGGGGCTGAAGCAGCAGTTCAGCATCCTCGACAGCGACGATGTGCTCGGCCTGCTGAAGGAGGCCGGCGGCTCGAGCGACAACGCGCTGGCGCGGCGCTGGCAGTGGGCGATCAGCCTGTGGAAGAACCAGGGCCTGAACAGCGAGCAGGCCGAAGGCGCGGCGGCCAACGACGACGAGCGTGTGGCCGCGCGCATCATGAAACACTACGAGGAGCGGCTCGCCGCCTACCAGGCCGTCGACTTCGACGACCTGATCGGGCTGCCGCACAAGCTGCTGCTGCGCGACGCCGAGTGCCGCGCGAAATGGCAGGACACCTTGCGCTACGTGCTGGTCGACGAGTACCAGGACACCAACGCGATCCAGTACGAGCTGCTGAAGTCGCTGGTCGGCGAGCGCGCGATGTTCACCGCGGTCGGCGACGACGACCAGAGCATCTACGGCTGGCGCGGCGCGACGATCGACAACCTGCGCCGGCTGCCGCAGGAGTTTCCGCAGCTCAAGGTCATCGCACTGGAGCAGAACTACCGCTCCACCGGGCACATCCTGCGCGCGGCCAATGCCGTCATCGGCAACAACCCGAAGCTGTTCGAGAAGAAGCTGTGGAGCGACTTCGGCGACGGTGAGCCGGTGCGCGTCGTCGAGTGCGACGGCGAGGAGCACGAGGCGGAGCGGGCGGTGGCACGCATCCAGTCACTGCGCGGCGAGGGCGGCGAGGTTCAACTCAAGGACTTCGCAATCCTCTACCGCGCGAACCACCAGGCCAAACCCTTCGAGAAGGCGCTGCGCAAGGCGAACCTGCCGTACAAGGTGTCCGGCGGGCAGAGTTTCTTCGACCGCACCGAGATCAAGGACCTGTGCGCCTGGCTGCGCCTGCTCGTCAACAACGACGACGACCCGGCGTTCCTGCGCGCGGTCACCACGCCCAAGCGCGGCATCGGCCACCAGACGCTCGCGCACCTGGGCGAGTTCGCCGGCAAGTGGAAAGTGAGCCTGTACGAGGCGCTGTTCGCCGAGAGCCTCGCGGCGGCGGTCAGCGCGCGCGCGATCGGTTCTCTGCACGAGTTCGGCCGCTACGTGAACGACCTCGAATACCGCTCGCGCCACACGACCGGCGCCGAGGACGCGAAGGCCTTGTTGATGGGCTGGCTGAAGGACATCGATTACGAGAAGCACCTCTACGAAGGCGAAGAGAGCGAAAAGCTCGCGGCATCGCGCTGGGCCAACGTGCTCGACTTCGTCGACTGGATCGCCAAGCGCTGCGGCGGCGAGATCGAGAACGACGGCGGCGCGACCTTCGAGACCGAGAAGAAAAGCGTGCTCGACGTCGCGCAGACCATCTCCGTCATCATCAGCCTCGCCGAACGTGGCGACGACCAGAACGTCGTCACCTTGTCGACGCTGCATGCGGCGAAGGGCCTGGAGTGGCCGCACGTCGTGCTGGCCGGCGTCAACGAAGGGCTGCTGCCGTTCCGCAGCGAAGACGACGAGATGACGCCGCAGCGGCTGGAGGAAGAACGCCGGCTGATGTACGTGGGCATCACGCGCGCACGCACGACGCTTGCGATCAGCACGCTGCGCCGGCGCAAGCGCGGGCGCGACACGGTGCAGGGCGTGCCGAGTCGTTTCATCGCGGAGATGAAGCTGCACGAGACGGTGGTGAAGGAGGATCCGCGGGAAAAATTGAAGGCCCTGCGGGCGGCGGCGGCGCAGAGGGCGGCCGCAGTTGGTGCCACGGCGAGCGCCACTGGCCCTCACCCCAGCCCTCTCCCAGGGGGAGAGGGAGTGAACGGGGTCTAGCGGCCTTTCACGGGGTCAAACCAGATCTCCGGGCGGTCTTTGCGGCTGGCCTGCAACTCGGCCGACAGGAACGGGTTCTCGATGCGGAAGGTCTTGCGCGACTTCAGATGCGCCCGTTCGATCAGCGGGCCCTTGTGGCGCAGGAAGTGCGCATCGAAACTGCCGTCCTTGATCATTCGGTTCAAGCCGTCCTCGATGCGCGCCGCGAGCTTTTCTCCGTCTTCGCTGCGCTGTACGAAGAACAGCCGCGTCGTCGGAAAGTGCAGCAGCACCGTCTCCTCGACCGCCATGTCGGGCAGCAGCGCGCGGCGCTCGTCGTACTCGCGGTAGGCCTCGTCGGCGCTGCGCGAGAAGAAGTCGAAGCGCTTGGCCAGCAGCATGCGGAACAGGCCCTCGTAGCTGTCGCCGGTCACGACCTTGAATCCGCCCTCGCGCAGGATCTTCGTGTCGGCCCAGGTCGGGAACGACCCCACGCTGTAGCGGCGCAGATCGTCCAGCGTCTCGACCGAGGCGAAGCCCGGTTGCATGTCGGCGCGGATCAGGAACACGCGGTAGCTGATGAGGCCCTTGTCGATCGGGATGCGCACGGGCAGCAGGCGTGCTTCGTGCTCGGCCGTCGTCGAGCGGGAAAACACGTTCGCGAGCACGCTGCGGCTGCTGATCTCTTCTTCGGCTCGCGCCTGGTTCATCGCGACGACGGACTGTCTCAGCTCGTACGGTCCGTGCGTCGGTCGCGTGGCCTCCAGTGCCTGGCGCAGCAGTTCGTAGTCGTAGACGTACTGGGTGTCGGCGGCCGATTCGGAGCGGGGATAGACCAACACCATCGGCGCGGCAATCACCGCGCCCGCACAGAGCCAGCCGGCCAGAACGACACATGCGCCGACCAAGACCTGCTTCATCGTCCCTCCGCCATCCGTTGCCGCCCCATGATTCTCGACCGTGACGTAGTGCCGCCGCATGGCGAGTTTCCCGCAGCGCCGGACGCAAAAGGGGGCGGTATGCGCACAGGGGCTGCCTATACTGCCAGCGACCTCGTCGAAGGGGCCCTTGCTGCCATGCTCCCACCGGTACCCGAGCCGGGTCCGATCTCCTTGGCAGCGGGTGGGCATGGAAGGACTCGTTGGAACATCCGCTGCACGCCGTCACGCGCTGGCTGGCGCGGGCCCGCCCCCGGCGCCTGGCCCCGCGGCTGCTCGCCGCGATCTTTCTCGCGAGCACCGGCCTCGCGCTGGTGGCGACGGCCGTGCAGCTGTACGGCGACTACCGCAACGACCTCGAGGCGATCGACCACGAATTTGCGCAGATCGAGCGCAGCACGCTCGGCGCGCTGTCCAACAGCGTCTGGTCGTACAACGAAACGCAGATCGAGTTGACGCTGGCTGGCCTGCTGCAGCTGCGCGACGTGGAGCACGTCGAGGTGCGGGCCGGCGGCGATCAGGTCTTCTCGGCCGGCGAAAAGGCCGACGGCGGCGCGATCGAGCGCGTCTACGAACTGCATGCACCGTCGGGAAGCGGCGCGGTGCTCGGCACGCTGCATGTGCAGGTCGGCCTGCAGGGTGTCTACGGCCGACTCATCGAGCGCGCGGCGATCATTCTCGCCACCGAATCGGCCAAAGCCTTCTTCGTTGCGCTGTTCATCCTGCACATCGTCAACCGCTGGATCACGCGCCACCTCGAGCACATGGCGCGCCATGCGCGCGACCTGAGCCTGGACCGCCTCGGCCGCCAGCCCTTGCAGCTGCAGCGCACCGGAGACGACGGCGACGAGCTCGGTCAGGTCGCCACGGCACTGAACGACATGAGCCGCGAGCTCGCGCGCGAGCTGAGCCGCCGTGCGGCGGCCGACGGCGAACGCGAACGCCTGTTCCTCGCCTACGAGCAGAACCGCTGGCTGCTGCAGGCGATCATCGACAACACGCCGGCGGCGATCTTCGTGCGCGACTTGCAAGCGCGTTACCTGCTGGTGAACCGCCGCTACCGGGAAGTGTTCACCGACGGGGCGGACGTGGTGGGGCGCCGCGTCGACGAGGTCTTCCCGTCCGAGCAGGCGATGATCTACGCGCTGGCTGACCAGCGCGCGGCGGGTTCGGACGGCTTCGTCGAACACGAGACCGACGTCGAACACGGCGGAGTCACGCGCACCTACCTGACACAGCGCTTTCCGCTGCGTCGAAGCGACGGCGAGCTGTTCGCGATCGGCTGCGTGGCCACCGACATCACCGAGCGCAAGAACCACGAGCAGCGCATCCGCTACCTGGCGCAGAACGACGTGCTGACCGGCCTGCCCAACCGCACGGTGTTCCGCGACCGCGTGTCGCAGGCGATCGTGCACGCGCAGCGCAGCGGCGCGCAGGTGGCGGTGATGTTCCTCGACCTCGATCACTTCAAGAACGTCAACGACTCGCTCGGGCACGACACCGGCGACGAGCTGCTGAAGGCCGCCGCCGCGCGGCTGCGCGGCTGTCTGCGCGCCGGCGACACCGCTGCGCGCCAGGGCGGCGACGAATTCGTCATCTGCCTGCCCACGCTCGCCGACGGACAGCACGCGATCCCGATCGCCGAGAAGCTGCTGGAGGCGCTGCGCCAGCCGTTCTCGGTCGGCGCCAACGAGCTGCATGTGCGCGGCAGCCTCGGCATCAGCCTGTATCCGTGCGACGGCCACGACGCCGATGCGCTGATGCGCGCGGCCGACGCGGCGATGTACCACGCGAAAGAGAAGGGCCGCGACACCTTCCGCTTCTTCACCGCCGAGCTGAACGAGGCCGCGCAGCGGCGCCTGGGGCTCGCCAACCGGCTCTACGAAGCGCTGCAGCGCGGCGAGTTCGTGCTCCACTACCAGCCGAAGATCGATCTGCAGTCGGGCCGCATCTGCGGCGCCGAGGCGCTGCTGCGATGGCCGCAGGCCGACGGCAGTTTCATCGCGCCGACCGAGTTCATCCGCGTCGCCGAGGAGACCGGCCTCATCGGCGCGCTCGGCGAATGGATCCTGCGCGACGCCTGCCGCCAGGCCGCGGCCTGGCACGCGCTGGGGCACGATGCGATCTCGCTGGCCGTGAACCTGTCGCCGCAGCAGCTGCTGCGCCCGGGCTTCCCACTGCTGGCCGAACGCATCCTGCAGGAGACCGGTCTGCCGGCCCGTCTGCTCGAGATCGAGATCACCGAAGGCGTGCTGATGGCCAGGAGCGTGGAGAACATGGCCGCGCTGGAAGCGCTCGCCGCGCTCGGCATCCGGCTGGCGATCGACGATTTCGGCACCGGTTATTCGAGCCTTGCCTACCTGCAACGCTTTCCGGTCAGCGTGCTGAAGATCGACCGCAGCTTCACTGACGGGCTCGGCACCGAGGCCGGCGACACCGCGATCGTCACCGCGATCATCGCGATGGCGCACAGCTTGCGGCTGGACGTTGTCGCCGAAGGCGTCGAGACCGCCGAACAGGCCGCGTTTCTGAGGACGCACGGCTGCCAGGCGGCCCAGGGATTCCACTTCAGCCGCGCGGTGACGCCCGAGCAGTTCGTGCGCCTGCTCGGCGCGCCGGCGCCGATACCGCATGCCGCATGCCGCGCCGTGCTCACCGGAGACGCGCTGTCGTGACGCGAAACGCCCGCGCGCTCACGTTGGCCACGCTCGTGAGCGCCGCGCTGGCGATCGCCGGCGCTGCGTTCGCCCTGAACCTGCCGGCCTTCGTTTTCGTCTTCAAGCCGCTGACGACGGCACTGATCGTCGCGTACGCCTGGCGGCGCGACGGCGGCCCGCCGGCAGCGCGGCGCTACGTGCTGCTCGGCCTGCTGCTGTCGTGGTGCGGCGACGTGGCGCTGCTGTGGCCGCAGCAGGGTTTCCTGCCCGGCCTCGTCGCCTTCCTGCTGGCCCACCTCGCCTACCTGCTCGCCTTCACGCGAGTCGCGCGGCCGGCCGCGCGACTCGCGCCGTTCGTGCTCTATGCGCTGGTGGCCGGCGCCATCCTGTGGCAACTGTGGCCCGGCGTCCCACCGGCCTTGCGCCTGCCGGTCGTCGCGTACGTCGTCTTTCTGTCGGCGATGGCGGCGCAGGCGGCCGTGGTCTGGCGGATGTCGAACGGCAACGCCGAGGCGCGCCGCGCCCGTGTGCTGGCGCTGGGCGGCGCGCTGTTCGTCGCCTCCGACGCCTTGCTCGCGGCCAACAAGTTCCACACCGCGATTCCGGCCGCCTCGCTGTGGATCCTCACGACCTACTGGGCCGCGCAGTGGTGCATCGCAACGTGGCTGAAGCCGCGGGAGTTCGGGTGACGACGCACGGAGTTGCATCCGATGCGTCGTCGCCAATTGTGAGGATGCCCCGGCCGGCACGCGCCCTCACCATCGCCGCATGTTCATTGATGACATGGAGCGGCGGCGATGAAATCGATTCTTTCCTGCTTGGCAGCGGCGCTGCTGCTGGCTGCCCCGATGGTGGGCAGCGCCGCGCCGACCGATTTCCCACCCGAGGCGACGCCTGTCTCCGACGACGCGCTGCGCGAGCGCCTGAGCGGCAAGGTGTTTTCGGTGATGCCGGCCGACGGCAACGGCTGGCGGCTGGAGTACAAGTCGAACGGCTACTTCTTCATCAACACCGACAAGGGCTTCGCGGAGGCGGGCCGGTGGAAGACCGAGAGTGGCAAGCTGTGCAGCGAAGCACCGCGAATCCAGGCGAACTGCTCAGAGGTCCGGGTGAAGGGCGATGCGCTCTACCTGAAGCGCGCGTCGACCGGCGAGGTCGTGGAGTTCGTCGTGCGGTGAAACGCCGGCCTGCTCACATGCCCTTGAACAAGCCCGTGTAGCTGCGGCTCACCTCGAGCTTCTCGGGGTGGCCCTTCACGCTGACCAGTTGCCGGCCGCGCAGGTCGCGGCTGACGCCGGCGATGGCTTTCGTGTTGACCAGCGTCGAGCGGTGGATCTGCCAGAACAGGTTCATGTCCACTTCGTCGATCAGCTCCTTGATCGGCTTGCGGATCAGGGCCTCGAGCGTCGCGGTCTGCACGCGGGTGTACTTCTCGTCGGAGATGAAGAACAGCACGTCTTCGACCGGGATCATCTGGATCTGCTGGCCGACGGTCGCCTGGATCCACTTGAGTTTGGGCGGGGCGCTCGGGTTCAGCTGAGCCGCAAGCCTTTGCAGCAGTTGCTGCATGTCGGGCGTGTGCGCCGGCAGCGGCTCGTCGTCGCCGTTGTTGCCGCGTTGCGCGATGCGCTTCTTGATGCGCTCGACGGTGATCGCGAGCCGCTCGCGCTCCGCCGGTTTCAGCACGTAGTCGACGACGCCCTGCTCGAAGGCCTCGACCGCGTACTGGTCGTAGGCGGTGATGAAGACGATTTCGCAACCGGGCCATTCGTCGCCGCCGGATTCGTGCGTCGGCAGCTGCGCGATCTGGCGCGCCGCATCGACCCCGGTCATGCCGGGCATGCGGATGTCGAGGAACACGAGGTCGGGATGGTGCTGCGCGGTCAGTTCGACCGCTTCGAGGCCGTTCTTGGCCTCGGCGACGATCTCCAGCTCCGGCCACACCTCGGTCAGGCGTGCGCGCAACTGCTCGCGCATCAGGCGTTCGTCGTCGGCGATCAGGGCGCGGGTCATGGGCGGATGTTAGCGTCCGACGGCCGCGGCGGCAGCACCGCGCTGGACCGGCGCCACAGCCACACGGCAAGCGCGCCGAGCAGCAGCACCGGCGACAGCACCAGCGACAGGATCACCAGCATCATCAGCAGCGGGAATCCGATCACGAAGATCACCGCGACCACCAGCCCGGCCAGGCCGGCGAGCAGCGCGACCGGCAGCGCGATCAGGGCGGCGACGGCGACGATCAGAAGCCCGACCGCGAGTATCGCCTTGTGCTCGGGGGCCAGCGCATCGAGGTTCAGCGTGCGTTCGACGCCGTCGATGACCAGGTGCACCGGCGGAATCCGGACTTCGAGCGCCCAGCCGACGGCCGACAGGACGATCATCACGGCCACCGCGAACAGGCAGGCGGCGACCCAGATCCACGTCGGCGTTCGTCGCCGGGCCGGCGGCACCTGCACGGCATCGTTCATTCGTCATCTCCCTTGTGATTGCGCGTCGTGTACGGGACCGTGATCGTCACGGCCGTGCCGCCGCCGGGGTTCTCGGCCACCGTCAGGCTGGCCTTGTTGCCGTACAGCAGCTTCAGCCGCTCGCGGATGTTGTCGAGCCCGATGCCGGTTCCCGCCGTCGGCGCCTTGCCGAAGCCGAGACCGGTGTCGGCCACCTTGACCGCCAGCTTGCCGTGCACGATCTCGGCGCCGATCGTCAGCGTGCCGCCCTCGGGCTTGGGCTCCAGGCCGTGCTTGATCGCATTTTCGACCAGACTTTGCAGCATCATCGGCGGGAAGTCGGCCGACAACAAGCCGTCGGGCACACGCACCTCGGTCTGCAGCCGCTCTTCCATGCGGACCTTCAGGATCTCGAGGAAAGGGCGGATGACGGCGATCTCGCGGCCGAGGTCGCGGGTGCCCTGCGCGTTCGCCTCGCGCATCGTCGGCATCGACGCGCGCAGCAGCGCGATCAGGTTCTTCTGCATCCGCGAGGCGCGCGGCGGGTCGGTCTCGATCAGGTGGTCGATGCTCGCCAGCGTGTTGAACAGGAAGTGAGGCTCCACCTGCGCCTGCATCGCCGCCATGCGCGCCTCGACGACCTGGCGCTTGAGCGCCTCCGCTTCGGCGACCTCCGTGGCCTGCACCGCCTGCGCTTCGGCCTTGAAGCGGCCGGCCGCCATGATCTTGATCAGGATCGACATGAAGATGAAGGCGACCATGAACTGCGGCATGTGCTCGCCCAGGCGGAAGGCGGGAATGCGCCGCATGTCCGGGCTCGCATCGCTGATGGCGTCCTCGATCTCTTCCTCGGCTTCCTCGATCGCGCGCTTGATCTCCTCGGTGTCGGCGTTTTGCGGCAGGCGGATCGTGACGCCGGTTTCGGGCGTGATCGACACGCCGGGTCCGGGTGAAGGGGGCACCGGGGGCACCGCCGACGCGTCGCCCGCCGGCGCGCTGGCGGCCGGTTCGGAGGCCGTCGGATTGACGCGCCGCACGTGCACGCCGCTGTCGTCGATGCTGATTTCGTAGGACTTGCCGTCACGGTCCTTGCGGACGACGACCGGCGCGCCGTGGCGCGCGGCCTGCTGCTGGGCCCTTCTTTCGGCGCGCGAAGGCCGTTCTACGTAGCGGTCCTCCCCCCACGGCAGGTTGAACGGCGGCAGATCGGACAGGATGCCGGTGACGATGAGGGCGAGCAGCGCCAGCAGGAAGAAGCGTACCCACGTCAGGCTGTCCAGCCAGCGGGCGTAGGCGATGAAACCGGTGCGGAACGCGGAGAACAAGCGGCCCGCTGTGCTCGATGCTTGCCGGGACGCCGAAGAGGGAGACTGATTCAGGGCCATGGCGGCACTGTACGGGGTGCGTTCACGCCGCTCCACGCCGGAGCGACGGACTGCATGGCCGCACGGACAAGGTGCACCAAGACAGGACAGTCCGGCCGTAGCCGGATGAAATCCGGGGTCGTGTCTCCGATGATGCGCCGCTCCCGGATTGCATCCGGGCTTGTATGTTCTGTCTGCACCCACAGACGCAGCGGATGGGGGTGTCGAGGTGGAGGGACCATCCGGGCAATCTGCCGTTCACAGCGGACAGACTACAGGTAGTGAACGTCCCATCTC
>DATKCI010000209.1:0-8922 GCA_035513255.1 Piscinibacter sp.
GCTAGAATCATCAGCTTTCCCGCAAACAGCCCCAGGGGAAAAGCGCGTTCGTCCTGGCTTACGGCCATCTTTTTCGGCCATCCGGATGAACGCGATCCGCCTAAGAGGCCGCCATCCAAAGAAGCGGCGCCGACCGCGGAACGTGTCGTCACGGTGATTCGCGACGTTCACAGCGGGGCTTGTACAGCAACCCAAGTCATCCATGAAAACCTTCAGCGCCAAACCGGCCGAAGTGACGCATGAGTGGTTTGTGATTGACGCGACCGACAAGGTTCTCGGACGGGTGGCCAGTGAAGTCGCCCTCCGCCTGCGCGGCAAGCACAAGGCCATCTACACGCCTCACGTCGATACCGGCGATTTCATCGTCGTCGTCAACGCAGAAAAAATCCGCGTCACCGGCAACAAAGCCAACGACAAGGTGTACTACCGCCACACCGGTTACCCGGGCGGCATCTACGCCACCAAGTTCAAGGACATGCAAGCCAAGCACCCCGGCCGCGCGCTGGAGAAGGCGGTCAAGGGCATGCTCCCCAAGGGACCGCTCGGCTACGCGATGGTCAAGAAGCTGAAGGTGTATGCCGGTGCCACGCATCCGCATACCGCCCAACAGCCCAAAGTGCTCGAGATCTAAGGAACGGCGATGATCGGAAATTGGAACTACGGAACCGGCCGCCGCAAGTCTTCGGTGGCGCGTGTGTTCATGAAGAAGGGCACGGGCCAGATTCTCGTCAACGGCAAGCCGGTGGACCAGTACTTCGGCCGCCAGACGTCGATCATGATCGTCAAGCAGCCGCTGATGCTGACCGCGAACGACGCGGCCTTCGACGTGAAGGTCAACGTTCACGGCGGTGGCGAGTCGGGCCAGGCCGGCGCGGTGCGCCACGGCATCACCCGCGCGCTGATCGACTACGACGTGGCGCTGAAGCCCGAGCTGAGCCGCGCCGGATTCGTGACGCGTGATGCGCGCGAAGTCGAGCGCAAGAAGGTCGGCCTGCACGGCGCGCGTCGCCGCAAGCAGTTCAGCAAGCGCTGATCCGCATCGCTCGCCGAGCAACGAACCGAGGCCGCACCATTGCGGCCTCTTTCAATTCCAGACCTCTGTTTCCATTCGACTCATGCGCTGGAAGTTGATGCGCCGCAGGCTGTCGATCAGCGCACCGCGCATGATCGTGCGCAGTCATTTGCCGTGGCCGCTGCGCTGGGCGGTTGTGGCCGTGGTCTTCGGATTCTCCGCGGCGCTCGCGATGTGGGCCTTCGAGTTCGGCAAGGGCATTGCCGGTCTCGATCGAATTGCCGGACTCCACCCCGACGTCAGCGCGGAGCTTGAGCGGTTGCGCGACGAAGTGCAGCGGCTGCAAACCGAGCGCGAAAGCAGCTCCTCGATCGCCAATACGGCTGACAGTCTCCTGAAGACCGAAAGGGCGGCGCAAGAGCGGCTGATCGAACAACTCAAGCGCATCGAAGCCGAAAACCTCGAGTTGAAAGCCGATCTCGGGTTCTTCGAGCGGCTGTTGCCCGCAACGGCGAGTGCCTCCATCAGCATCCGCGCGCTGCAGGCTGAAAGCAGCGAACCGGGGCAGTTGCGGTTTCAACTGCTCGTGATGCAAGCCGGCAAACACGCGCCCGAGTTCCGAGGCCGGTACGAAATCACGCTGTCCGGCACGCTTGACGAAAAGCCCTGGAACTACTCGCCCCCGGATGGTCTGAGACCATTGAAGATGAAACAATATTTGCGCGTGGAAGGAATGGTCACCCACCCCCCTGAGGCCGTGGTAAAAACCATTCAAATCAGGGTGTTGGGACCAGACGGCGGAATCAAAGCAACCCAGGCCGCCGCCATTTGAGAAAAGCCGGTTTGCCGTTATCGGTCGGCCGAGCGTCGGAGCACGAATGTTCAGCAAGAAGAAGCAGCCACCGATCCGCACGCTGATCGGCGAGGGCACGGTCCTTCAAGGTGAATTGCGATTCACCGAGGGCTTGCGCATCGACGGCGAAATCCACGGCGACGTGGTCGCGACCGGCGAAGGGCACAGCATTCTCGTGATCAGCGAAAAGGCGCGGGTGCTAGGCAAGGTGAAAGCCGCTCACGTGATCATCAACGGCAATGTCTGCGGCCCGGTGCATTCCGACGAGCTGCTGGAGTTGCAGCCCAAGGCCACCATCGTCGGCGATGTTCGCTACGAGATCCTTGAAATGCACCAGGGCGCCACCATTGATGGTGAGTTGCGCCCCCTGAAAGCCGATGAGAAACCCGCTTTGAAACTGGCGGCATCGAACGAAGGATAATGGAGGCGTTCGCCCAAGGAGTCCACGTATGAGTGTCGCCGCCGAAACCATCGTCAACCCCCAGCACGCGGAACCGCCTCCGCCGCTGGTGTTCACCGACAGCGCCGCGTCCAAGGTCAAGGAACTTGTGGACGAGGAAGGCAACCCGGAACTGAAGCTGCGCGTCTTCGTGCAAGGCGGCGGCTGCTCCGGCTTCCAGTACGGCTTCACCTTCGACGAGATCGTCAACGAGGACGACACACAGATGGCGAAGAACGGCGTCACCCTGCTGATCGATGCAATGAGCCTGCAGTACCTGGCCGGTGCCGAGATCGACTACAAAGACGACCTGCAAGGCGCGCAATTCGTCATCAAGAACCCGAACGCGACGACGACTTGCGGCTGCGGTTCCAGCTTCTCCACCTGATCCCGGTTTCGTGCCGGATCGAAAAGCCGCCATCGGGCGGCTTTTTGCTGTCTGGCCCGGCCTCAGTGCGCCGGATAAAGGGCGCCGAGCACGCGGGGACCGTCGGCTCCGGTCGCGGTCACCAGGTTGCCGGGCCGGCGGTCGAAGAAAGCACGCGCGAGCCAGGCGAAGGCGGCTGCTTCGACCTGATGGGCGCCGAGCCCGACATCGTCGGTGCGGCGTACGCTGCGGCCAGGCAGCCGCGCGGCGAGCCGGCGCATCAGGTACCCGTTGAACGCGCCACCGCCGCAGACGAGCAGCTCGTTCGCGTCCGGCGACTCCTGCCGGACCGCTTCGGCGCAGGCCCAGGCAGTCAGCTCAGCCAGTGTGGCCTGCACGTCCGCGGGGGCCGGTGCCTGCCGGGCACGAAGGCGCGATTCCAGCCATGCCGGATTGAACAAGTCGCGACCGGTGCTTTTCGGCGGCGGCAGATCGAAATACGCTTCGGCCTGCAGCGCGGCGAGCAGGTCGCCGTCGGCGCGTCCGCCGGCGGCCCATGCCCCGTCGTCGTCGAATGGGTGGCCGGTGTGGCGCCGGCACCAGTGGTCCATCAGCGCGTTCCCGGGGCCGCAATCGAATCCCACGGTCGACCCGTCGGCCAGCAGGCTGGTCAGGTTGCTGATGCCTCCGATGTTCAGCACGGCCACCGTTTCGCCCGGGCGGGCGAACACGGCGCGGTGGAATGCCGGCACCAGCGGCGCGCCTTGCCCGTGGGCGGCGACGTCGCGGGACCTGAAGTCGGCGACCACGTCGATGCCGCTCAGCTCGGCCAGTAGCGCGGGGTTGTTCAGCTGCAGCGTGTAACCGGTGCCGTCGAATTCGCGGGGGCGGTGGCGCACGGTCTGCCCATGCACGCCGATCGCGCGCACGTCGTGCGGCTCGATCCCCGCCTGTGCCAGCACGTCGCCCACGACACCGGCGTAGGCACGGGCCAGCGCGTTGGCAGCGAGCGCGGCACGGTGCAGTTCGTCGTGGCTCGGCGCATTCAACGCGAGCAGCTCCTCTGCGAGATCGGCGGGGAACGGGCGGTGCGCATGGGCGCGAACCCGCAACGAGGGGCCGTCGGGAGGTGAGAAGTCGACCAGGACGGCGTCGACGCCGTCGAGCGAGGTGCCGGACATCAGACCGATGAACAAGTCGCCGGACATCGGCTGGTGGTGCGAGCCAGGACGAACAAGGCCCGCAGACTGCGGGCCTTGCGACTGGCTGTTGCCGGTGTTCACTCGGCTTGGCCGCCTGTCTGCGTCAGCGTGGCCGCCGCTTCAAGCTGCGCTTTGACGCTCTTCGTGAGCTGGGCGAAATGCAGCATCGCGCCTGCGGGAATCGTCACCGCCTCGGAAGCCTTGGCGATCGTCAGCGGGTTCTGCTGCTTTCCGCGGATCTTGACTTCGAAGTGCAGATGCGGACCGGTCGCCCAGCCGGTGGCGCCGACCGCGCCAATGCGGGAACCCTGCTCGACACGCTGGCCGCGTTTGACCTCGATGCGGCTGAGGTGGGCATACAGCGTGGACCGGTCGTTGCTGTGCTTGATGCTGACGACTTTACCGTAACCGTTTTGCCATCCGGCAAATTCGACAACTCCGTCGCCCACCGTGCGCACCGCGGTGCCCGTCGGCGCGCCATAGTCGACCCCGTTGTGCCGACGCCAGGTTTTCAGGATCGGGTGGAAGCGCATCGCGAACCCCGAGGTCACGCGGGAAAACTCCATCGGGCTCGCGAGGAACGAGCGGCGTTTGCTCTGGCCGTTGAGGTCGAAATAGCCGGTCTTGCCGCTCAGCGGGTCCTTGAACCAGACGGCCGAATGGGTCGTGCCGGCGTTGACGAACTCAGCGGCGAGCACGCGGCCGGACGACTGGTTCCATGTGATCGGCTCGCCGTCGGCGGTCAGCGCTTCGTAGATGACACGGAAGGTGTCGCCCTTGCGAAGCTCACGGTGGAAGTCGACGTCGGTGGCGAAGATCTCGGCCATCTGGATCGCGACCGGGTCGGGAATGCGGACCTCGTCGGTCGCCTGGAAGAGCGACGAGCGGATCGCGCCGCTGCCCATGCGCACCTGCGCCGCCAGCGGCGCGGTCTCGACACTGGCCTCGAACCGGTCGTCGGTGCGGGCGATGCGCAGCCGCGTGAAATGGGTGTTGAATTGCTGCGAGTTCTCGGCGGGGTAGCGGGCGATCAGTTCGGTCAGCGCGCCGGTCGCGTCGGTTCGGACCTGCACCATCTTGCCGACCCGGCCCAAAAGCAAGCGCCGTCCGACGGCGTCGCTGCGAATGAAAGCCGCCGCTTGAGAGTCATCGACGTTGAGGCGCCGCAACAGACTGTCGGCAGTGTCACTGCTGCGTGTGAGGTCGTTGCGATATAGCTCCAGCTCGTAAGCGGCGAGGGCCTCGACCTGTGACGCGATGTCTTCCGGTGTGACATTTTCCGTCACGATGCGACTGGGCAAGTCGGCCGCGTCGGGAGCCAGCGGTGCAATGGCGACCGCAGTGGCGCCGAAGCCGGCCAGCGCCAGGATCACGGCGGACGTGATGCTGCGCGGGTGGCCGGTGACGAAGCGCCCGGTGCGCTGGAGGAGGTGGCCCCAGGCGCGATCAACAGGATCCAACGAGTTCAATTTGTGTGTCGAGCGCAGGCGCTCGTTTTGCTGGTCCGCGCCGCAATGGGGGCGGATGTGGTTGTTCTTCACGACCCGAGGCGTCCACTAGAATCGGCGGCGCTTTGCAGGTCCCGCCGGATCGTGCTCGAACCAGACGAATGCACCCGGCGACAGCCAGCGCGCAGTATACCGGCCCGCTGCTGCGGATACGTCCGTACAAGCACCATTTCAAGCCCTCCAAGAACCATTTGCCGTTTCATGACCCAGCCTGCCGATCGCTCCGACGCCGATGCGCCGACACCGAAGTACCCGGTCACCGATCGCGTGCTCGAGGCCATGGCGGTCTCCAAGCGCGGTTGTGACGAACTGTTACCAGAAGCCGAGTGGCTGGCCAAGCTAGCCCGTGCAGAAGCAACCGGTGTGCCATTGCGTATCAAGCTGGGACTGGACCCGACCGCGCCCGACATTCATGTCGGCCACACGGTCGTGCTGAACAAGCTGCGCCAACTCCAGGATCTCGGCCACACGGTGATTTTCTTGATCGGGGATTTCACCTCGATGATCGGCGACCCCTCGGGGCGGAACACAACGCGCCCGCCGCTGAGCCGGGAGCAGATCGAAGCCAACGCGCAGACCTACTACAAGCAGGCGAGCCTCGTGCTCGATCCGGCGAGGACCGAGATCCGTTACAACTCCGAATGGAGCGACCCGCTGGGCGCCCGCGGTCTGATTCAGCTTGCGGCCCGCTACACGGTGGCCCGAATGATGGAGCGCAACGACTTCAGCGAGCGCTTCAAGGCCGGCACGCCGATCAGCGTGCACGAATTCCTGTACCCGCTGATGCAGGGCTACGACTCGGTCGCGCTGAAGAGCGACCTCGAACTCGGTGGGACCGACCAGAAGTTCAACCTGCTGGTCGGCCGGGCGCTGCAGGCCGAATACGGCCAGGAGCCGCAGTGCATCCTGACGATGCCGTTGCTCGAGGGGCTGGACGGCGTCGAGAAGATGTCCAAGAGCAAGGGCAACTACATCGCCATCACGGAGCCGGCGAACGACATGTTCGCCAAGCTGCTGTCGATCAACGACACGCTGATGTGGAAGTACTTCGAGCTGCTGAGCCGGCGGCCCGAAAGCGAGATTGCGGCGCTCGAGGCCGAGGTCCGGGCGGGCCGCAACCCGAAGCAGGTGAAGGTGCTGCTGGCCAAGGAGATCACGACGCGCTTTCATGGCGCCGCGGCGGCCGAGGCCGCCGAAGCCGATTTCGACAATCGCGCCAGAGGCGGCGTGCCCGACCAGATCCCGGAGGTCGCGCTGAACGGCGCGCCGCTGTCGATCGGCGTGCTGCTCAAGCAAGCCAATCTGGCGCCGTCGACTGCCGAGGCGCTTCGCCTGGTGGACGGCCACGGTGTGCGCGTGGACGGCAGCGCGGTCTCCGACCGCACGCTGAAGCTGCAAGCGGGCACCTACGTCGTTCAGGTCGGCAAGCGCAAGTTCGCCCGGGTCACGCTGAGCTGACGACGTGAGACCTGGGGCCAACCGCCGCCCCTCGGGCCGGCCGCGCCGGCGGCTCTCGGTGCGCGCCTTCCTGCAGCTGTCGGTGCTGGCCGCTCTCTCGACCATCGTGCTGAAGACGGCGGCGTGGTGGGTGACCGGCTCGGTCGGCCTGTTGTCCGATGCACTGGAATCATTCGTCAACCTGGCGGCCGCGCTGTTCGCACTCGCGATGGTCACGATCGCGAGTGCGCCGGCCGACGACGAACATCCCTACGGCCACAACAAGGCGGAGTACTTTTCGAGCGGTTTCGAGGGCCTGCTGATCTTCGGCGCGTCGCTCGCGATCGCCTGGGCGGCCGTTCAGCGCTGGCTCGCACCGCAGCCGCTGGAGGGCGTCGGCCTCGGCGTGGCGCTGTCGGTGGTCAGCTCGGTCATCAACGGCGGGCTCGCGGCCGCGATGCTCCGCGCGGCGCGCCGACACGACTCGATCGTGCTGGAGGCCGACGCGCGCCACCTGATGACCGACGTCTGGACGTCGATCGGCGTGGCCGGCGGCGTGCTGCTGGTGCCGCTCACCGGCCTGCTGTGGCTCGATCCGCTGCTGGCCATCGCCGTGGCGCTGAACATTCTTCGCGAGGCATCGAGCCTGCTGCGTCGCTCGGTCGACGGTCTGATGGACCGTGCATTGAGCGACGACGAGCGTGCGAGCATCGACGCGGTCCTGCACGACATGGCCAGCGACGACGTGCGCTTCGACCACCTGCGCACGCGACGCGCCGCCGGCGCGAAATTCTGTCAGCTGCACCTGCATGCGCCGGCGACCTGGACCCTCGGCCGCGCTGCAGCCGAACGCGAGGCAGTGGAGCGGCGCCTGATTGCAGCCGTGCGCGGCTTGCGCGTCACGATCGAGTTGCTGCCGGCCGGGCAGGAGCCGCCCGGCGTCCGGACGCCTTGAGGAGCGCAAGAGCATGCTGGCAGTGGTTCAACGGGTGGCGCAGGCGCGGGTCGAGATCGCCGGGCGCATTGCCGGAGAGATTGACGTCGGCCTGCTGGTGTTCGTCTGCGCCGAGCCGTCCGACACCGACGCCGTGGCCGACAAGCTGGTGGCCAAGCTGCTCAAGCTGCGTGTGTTCGCCGACGATGCCGGCAAGATGAACCGCAGCGTCTGCGACGTGCAGGGCGGGCTGCTCATCGTCAGCCAGTTCACGCTGGCGGCCGACGTGTCCGGCGGCAACCGGCCAAGCTTCACCGGCGCGGCGCCGCCCGAGCTGGGCCGGCGGCTCTACGAGCGAGTGGTCGCCGGCGCCGCGGCGCTGCACCCCCGCGTGGCTTGCGGCGAGTTCGGAGCCGACATGCGGGTGCACCTGGTGAACGACGGCCCGGTCACGATCCCGATCACGCTGCGGGCGTGAAAAAGGCCACCCGCGGGTGGCCTTTGGCACACGAGCCGGCGATCTTCAGTCGGCGTACTGTCCTGCCGCCTTGATGACCGGGCCCCACTTGTCGATCTCGGCCGCGACGAACTTCTTGTGTTCCGCCGGGTTCACGCGAGCGTCGGTCACGATGACGGCGCCCAGTGCTTCCTGGCGCTTGATGAACTCCGCATCCTTCAAGGCCGTCTTCAGCGCGCCGTTGACCTTGTCAATCACGGCCTTCGGCGTGCCCTTGGGGGCATACAGCGCATGCCAGATGCTGACGTCGAAGCCCTTCAGGCCCGATTCGTCGAGCGTCGGCAGCTTGGCCAGTGCGGGCGTCGTCAGGCGCTTGTTGCTCGTGACCGCATAGGCCTTCACCTTGCCGCCTTCGATCTGACTCGTGGTGTTGGTGGTCTGGTCGCACATCAGGTCGACCTGGCCGCCCAGCAGATCGGTCATCGCCGGACCGGTGCCCTTGTACGGCACGGTCTGCATCTCGAGTTTCGTCGCGTTCATGAACATCAGGCCACACAGGTGCGACGCCGATCCGAGGCCGGCGTTGGCGACATTGACCTTGCCCTTGTTGGCCTCCAGCCACTTGATCAGTTCGGCATAGTTGTTCGCCGGCAGCGCCGGCTTGCCGATCAGGGTCATCGGCACCTCGTTGATCATGCCGAGGTACTCGTAGT
>DATKCI010000210.1:0-14737 GCA_035513255.1 Piscinibacter sp.
ACGCGTGCCGTTGCGCAGGTGCCAGGTGCCGAAGGTCTCTTCACTCTCCCGGATGAACAGGCACGCGTGGCGCGCCAGCTCGCGCGGCGACGTAGGCTCGCCGGCGCGGCGAAGGTACGTCGGTGAGGCGCACAGCACGCGCCGGTTGCGCGCCAGCAGGCGCGCCGTCAGCCGCGCGTCGGGCAGCTCGCCCAGGCGCACCTGCAGGTCGAAGCCCTGTTCGATCAGGTTCACCGGACGGTCCGTCAACTGCAACTGCACTTCGACGTCCGGGAACCGGCGCGCGAACTTCGACAGCACCGGTGCAATGTGTTTGCGGCCGAAGCCGAGCGTTGCGCACAAGCGCAGCAGCCCTTTTGGAGCTGCGTGGCCGCCCGCGACCGTGCGTTCGAGCGTCTCCAGTTCCTGAAGCACGCGTGCGCCATCGACGAGGTAGGTCTCGCCCTCGGGCGTGAGCCCGATGCGTCGCGTCGTGCGCTGGAGCAGTCGCACGCCCAGGCGCCGCTCGATCGCGGCAAGCCGCTTGCTCACCGCGGGCGGCGTGACGCCGAGCTGCTGCGCCGCAGCGACCATGCTGCCGTGCTTGACCAGCAGCGAGAAGAAGGCGAGGTCGGAGAAGCCGTCCATTGATAACTCAGAAGAATGAAAGAACTGCCGCTGTCGAAATTATGAGACGGCAGTTCACGCATAGCATGGAATCCAGCAAGAGATCGCCACCCCCGCTCCAGGAGACATACATGCAACGACAAGGCTTCGAGCCGACACCGTCCAGCCCGGCTCAGGCGCGCGCCCGCGTCGAGAAGGAGATGCCGCAATGGGCCAAGCTGATCAAGGAACGCGGCATCACCGCGGACTGAACCGACCATGGCCCCCATCGCGCTGTTTCCCGGCTTCGCGCCCCTGCGGGTCGACATCGACCAGGACGTGCGGATCCAGGCTGTCGTCGGCGGGAGCGGGCCGCCGCTGCTGCTGCTCCATGGCCACCCGCAGACCCACGCGATCTGGCACAAGGTGGCACCCGCGCTCGCGCAACGCTTCACGGTGGTCGCAGCCGACCTGCTCGGCTACGGCGACTCTTCGAAGCCGCCCGGCGACGTCGACCACGTCCGCTACAGCAAGCGCTCGATCGCCGGCGACATGCTGGCCGTGATGCGCGCGCTCGGCCATGCGCGCTTCGACCTGCTCGCGCATGACCGCGGCGCTCGTGTCGCACATCGGCTCGCGATGGACCGGCCGCAGGCCGTGCGTCGACTCGCGCTGCTCGACATCGCGCCGACGCTGGACATGTACGAGGGCACGACGGAGGCCTTCGCACGCGCCTACTGGCACTGGTTCTTCCTCATCCAGCCGGCACCGCTGCCCGAACGCCTGATCGAGGCCGACCCGGCTCGCTACGTGCGCGACGTGATGGGCCGGCGCAGCGCCGGCCTCGCACCGTTCGATCCGCGCGCACTCGCCGAATACGAGCGCTGCATGGCGCTGCCCGGCACGGCGCACGGCGTCTGCGAGGACTATCGTGCCGCCGCCGGAATCGACCTCGAGCACGACCGCAGCGACCGCGCGCACGGACTGCGCCTGACGATGCCGCTGCTGGCCCTGTGGGGCGCCGACGGCGTCGTGAACCGCTGCTTCGATCCGCTGGCGCTGTGGCGTCGTGTCGCCACCGACGTGCGAGGCGAGGCGCTGCCGTGCGGCCACTACATCCCGGAGGAAGCGCCCGACGCGCTGCTCGAGCGGGCTCTGCCCTTTCTCTGCGAAAACGATCGATGAACGCCCGAACCCTCTACCGCAAGCTCGTCGACGCCCACACCGTCGCGGTGCTCGACGAGCAGAACGTACTGCTGTTCTGCGACCTGCACCTGATGAATGAGTACACGAGCCCGCAGGCCTTCGCGGGCTTGCACGAGCGTGGGCGCGGCGTGCCGGTGCCGGGGCAGAACGTCGCCGTGGTGAGCCACATCATCCCGACGCACCCGGTGAAGCTGCGCGTGATCGCCGACGCTGCGTCTGCGCTGCAGGCGAGCAATCTGCAACGCAACTGCGAGCGGCATGGCATTGCGCTGTTCGACACCAACGACGCGCTGCAGGGCATCGAGCACGTCGTCGCGCCCGAGCACGGAATGATCCGGCCGGGCATGGTGGTCATCTGCGGCGACAGCCACACGACGACCTACGGCGCGCTCGGCGCGCTCGGTTTCGGCATCGGCACGACCGAGGTGGAGCACGTGCTCGCGACGCAGACGCTGGTCTACCGCGTTGCGAAGGACATGTGCATCCGCGTTGACGGCGTGCTGCCGCACGGCACGACGGCGAAGGACCTGGTGCTCTCCATCATCGGCCGTATCGGCGCGCAGGGCGCGCGCGGCTACGTCGTCGAGTACTGCGGCAGCGCGATCGAGGCTTTGTCGATCGAGGCCCGCTTCACGCTGTGCAACATGACGGTCGAGGCCGGCGCGCGCGGGGCGCTGATCGCGCCCGACGCTGCAGCGATCGACTACGTCATCGCGCACGCCCCGGACATCGCCAGTCACCACCGCGAGGCCGCGCTCTTGCGCTGGCAGGAGTTGCACAGCGATGAGCATGCAGCGTTCGATGTCGAGCACCGCTTCGACGCCGGCGAGGTCGCACCCCAGGTCACCTGGGGCACCAGCCCCGACCAGGTGATCGCGGTCGATGCCCGCGTGCCTCGTCCCGACGAATTGCCGGGCGGCGTGGAGCGCGGCAGCGCCGAGCGGGCCCTGCGCTACACACGGCTCCAAGCCGGCGCGCCGATCCAAGGGACGCCGGTGCAGCATGTCTTCATCGGCTCGTGCACGAATGGTCGAATCGAGGACCTTCGCGCCGCCGCCGCCGTGGTGCGTGGCCGCCACGTCGTTGCCGGCGTGCGAGCGATGGTGGTGCCGGGGTCCGGCGCCGTCAAGGCGGCGGCCGAAGCGGAGGGATTGGACCGACTGTTCACCGCTGCCGGATTCGAGTGGCGCAACCCCGGCTGCTCGATGTGCCTGGCGATGAACGACGACGTGCTGGCCGACGGCGTGCGTTGCGCGTCGACCACCAACCGCAACTTCGAGGGCCGCCAGGGACGCGGCGCGATCACGCACCTGATGAGCCCGGCGATGGCCGCCGCGGCGGCGGTCACCGGACGGATCACCGACGTCCGCCAGCTGGAGACGCTGCAATGACGGAAGACAGTCGCATCGAAGGGCGCGCCGCCGCGCTGCGCATCGAGAACCTCGACACCGACCAGATCATGCCAAAGCAGTTCTTGCGCGGCATCGACAAGTCGGGTCTGGAGGAAGGCCTGCTGTACGACCTGCGTTTCGACGCGCAGGGCCAGGTGCGGCCCGACTTCGTGCTTAACCGACGCGAGCGGGCCGGCGTCTCGATACTCGTCGCGGGCGCGAACTTCGGCTGCGGCTCGAGCCGCGAACACGCGGTCTGGGGGCTGCAGCAATTCGGCATCCGAGCGGTGGCAGCGACCAGCTTCGCCGAAATCTTCTACTCGAATGCGATGGGCAACCGGCTCTTGCTGGTGACCCTGCCGCCGCAGATGATCGCGCAGCTGATGGCCGACGCCGACGACACGTCCGCCAACGCGGTGACCATCGACGTGGCTGCCCAGACGCTGCGCAGCCGCAGCGTTCAGGCGAGCTTCGAGCTGCTGCCGCGCCACCGCCGGATGTTTCTCGAGGGACTGGACGTCATCGGGTTGTCGCTGACGTACCAGAAGCAGATCGATGCGTTCGCCCGCGATCACTGGGCGCGGCAACCCTGGCTGCGCGATGTCGCAGCTTCGACAATGCAGCGCCTGCGTCAGCCTAGACCATGACAACATCGGACCGATCTGAAGGCTTGCATGGCAAGCGGGCGGCATCAAAGCTTACGAGGGCGCACTGGGTCGCCGCATCGACTCGAACGGCCACTACGAACCTGGCAACCTGCAGATCGTGTGTCGATTCGTGAATCGCTGGAAGCGCGACGACAAGGACCAGGTCTTCAGGCGACTCATGGGACTCCTCAAGACATCCTGGAGCGCGTGACGAAGATCGATTCCTCGCTGCAGAAAAGGCGCGGCGGACCGCTTGATTCCGAACTGTGGCGCGAGTCGCAACTGCTCTGGCGCCCTACGTGAATCGTCCCGCGAGCACCAGCGATCACCTCGGTGCCAGCTGCTGGGCGACCAGCCAGCCGGAGCCTCCCCCCAATCCCGGCCCGGGATGTGTCGAAGCGCCGATGTGGAACACGTTGCGGTAGGGCGTACGGTGGGCCTTCGCCCCGTGAAGGCCCGCGAACGGCCGTAGCCAGAAGAACTGGTCGGGCGAACACACGCCTGAGTACGGATCACCACCGACCAAGTTGCAGTTCATGCCTTCGAGGTCTGCCGGCGAATAGGCGCGGCGGCCGACAACCAGCTGCGACAAGCCGGGCATCACGTGCTCCAGCCTGGCTTGCACACGGTCAGCCACGGCTTCACGTACCTGCTCGGTCCAGCCACCGTCGGCCGGCACAGCGATCCCGCCGAGCGCATCTCCCTTCAGTTGCACCGGCAGCTCCTGCATCTGGATCCACAAGATCCACGCCCCTTCCGGCGCCCGGGAAGGATCGACGGCCGTCGGTTGACCGATGGCGATCGTCGGGCGGCCTGGCAGCAGGCCGTTGTTGGCCTCGACCACTGACATGCAGACCTGCTCCATGCTCTCGGTGAGATGGACCAGCGGTACCTTGAGCAGCTCCGGTTCGCACCAGGTGGGTGGCGCCTTCAGCGCGAAATGGATCTGCATGGCACCTCGGCCGAATCGGTATCCGGCGGCGCGCTCGCGCACGGGTGCGGGCGCATCGCTCAACAGCCGGCCGTACAACTGCGGCGGCGTCACGTTGCACACCACCGACTCGGAGGCTTCGAAGGTCCTGCCACCCGCGACGACGCCCGTGGCGCGCCGGCCCGACGTGAGCACGCGTTCGACATGCATGTTTGTCAGCAGCTCACCCCCGTGCTGCTCGATGACCGTCTTCAGTGCTGCGACGATGCCGCCGCTGCCGCCGCTGCCGCCGCTGCCGCCGCGCACCACCGGCATGCCGCCGGCAACGACGGCCGCGAAGGTCAGCTTGCCGATCAGGGCCGAGCAGGCCTCGTCCGGTCCCAGTCCGGTGTGCAGAACCCACGGCGCGACAAGTGCGCGCACGATGTCCGACTTCAGCGTGCGTTCCGCCCAGCGCCGGAAGCTTTCGAGCGAGTCGGCGGCAAACGCGGTCAGGCCATCGATGCCACGCTTGCGCCATTCCTTGTAGAGCAGCTTGAGAACAGCCCAGCTGTAGGGGCTGTTGCCCAGCAATCCGAATGTGAGCTCGGCGTCCTGCGTAAAGAGGCGATGCGCCATCGCGCCGAAGGCAGCGCCGTCGCCCGGTGCCACCGCATCGATGCGCCGGACTGCGTCTTCGATGTCCTGCTTCAGCGCCAGACCGCGCCCATCCGGAAGCACGACACCGGTGGTGTACTCGCTCTGGACGAACTCGAGCCCGGCACGCTGCAAGGCTGGTTTGAGCTCGGCGTAGCCAGGGCTGCCGACGAACAGCGGATACCACGACGACAGGATGTCGTGGCGGTATCCGGGGAACAACTCCTCGGTGCGGATGCAACCGCCGAGCGTGCTGTTTCGCTCCAGCACCAGCACCGACTTGCCGCGGGTCGCCAGCACGGCGGCGCACACCAGCGAGTTGATCCCGCTGCCGACGACGATGACTTGGGGTGTCGGGCGGGTCATATCTGCCTCAACCCAGCAGCGCCAGCACCCGCAGCGGGCTGCCCGAGCCGCCCTCGATCTTCAGCGGTGCAGCGACGATCACGGCGCCTTGCGGCGGCAGCTGGTCCAGGTTCTTCAGGCACTGCAGCCCGTAGCGGTTCGCGCCGTGCATCAGCGTGTGGCACGGATAAGGCACCGGCCATGCGTAGGACTGGCCAGCGGCCGTGTTGATCGTCTCGACGCCGAAGCCATGCACCTGGCGCTCGCCGATCAGCCACTCCACCGTGGCCTGCGTCGGCCCGGGGGTATGCGCGCCGTCGTCACGCATGTTGACGAACGCGTGCGGGTCGCTCAATCGCTTGGACCAGTCGGTGCGAAGCAGCACCCATGCGCCTTTCGGGATGCGTCCATGGCGCTGCTCCCAGGCTTCGAGGAACTCGACCGTCAGCAGCCAGTCGGGGTCGTCCTCCACTTCGGCACTGGCGTCCACCACGACCGCCGGCGCGATGAAGTTCCTCACCTCGATGGAATCGACCGTGTTGTTCGGGTGGTCGCGGCCGGTGACCCAATGAGCGGGCGCGTCGAAGTGCGTGCCGGTGTGCTCGCCGCAGGAGAAATTGTTCCAGTACCAGCCCGGTCCGGCCTCGTCGTAGTGGGAAATTTTCTCCATCTTGAAGGCCCAGACCTGGCCGAACTGCGGCGGGAGCTGCAGTGCCGGAAAGCTCGGTGAAAGCGTCTGCGTCAGGTCGATGACGCGCAGTTGGCCCGAGCCCAGCGACTCCAGCAAGGGTGACAGTGCATTTGTGCTCATGAAAGGGAACTCCTCTTGAAGGTGTGGAACGGCTCACGCCGCGTTCAGGCTCGTGAACTTGCCGGCGTGAAAGACGAGCGGCGCCGCAGCGGCGCTGGCCGTTCGCAGCACCCGCCCCACGAACAACACGTGGTCGCCGCCCACGATCTGCCTGTCGTTCGCGCAAACGAGCATGGCCGATGCGCCGTCGATGGCCGGCACGCCTTCGGGTGTGTCGAACCCGTTGGCGATGGCCTTGGCCAGCGGCGGGCACTGCCCCGCGGCGCCGAGCAGGCCTGCGCCACTTCCTCCGGATCGCCGACCCGGCCGAGCAAGTGGTACGCGGCCGCGACCTTGTCCGTCTTCGCGCGGTCGCAGTTTGTCAGCTGATCCATCACGCGCGACCAGGTCCAGCCCGGCGACACCGAGTTGACGCGGATGCGGTCACCGGCGAAATCCATCGCCAGGCCGCGTGTCACTTGCACCAGTGCCGCCTTGGACACCGGATACAGCCAGCGGCCGGTCTGCGCGACCTTGGCCGAGATGCTGGTGAAGTTCACGATCGAGCCGCCGCCTGCGGCGACCATCGCGGGCCGCACGGCGCGCGACATCATCACCGCGCTGATCACGTTGACGTTCAGCGCCGCCTGCCAGTCCGAGCGGGGAGACTCGGGGCCGTTGTCGGTGTAGGTGCATGCGAGGTTGACGAGGTGGTCGACGCGACCGAACTGCTCGACCACGCGAGTCACCCCTTGCGCCACCTGTTCGTCGTCGGTGATGTCCACCTTCCAGAATCGCGTGGCCACCGGGTCGCGAGCGACTGCCCGGTCACCGCCGGCCGCGTCGATGTCGAACACTGCCACCCGCGCGCCGAAGCCGCGAAGAACCTCCACCACCGCGGCACCGATGATGGTTGCACCGCCGGTGACGATGGCAACCTTGCCTTGAAGACCTTTCATTGCCTGACCCTTGTCCGTGCGGTGCTCTTCGGGCACGCCGCCCAGGCGCCACAGCGCCGACTGCATCCCGCTGGACAGAGCGATGAAGCTCTCGCCGCCTTCGAACACAGTCGCATGACGCCAGCCTGAATGCGCGAGCGCGAACTGCTAGATCCGGTGCGGGAAGGCGACGCCGGCTCGGGGTGCACCCAGGCGGTGAAGATGCCGTTGCCGTTCACCGTGTCGTTGGCAAACCGCTGACGATCCAGTGCCAGCAACTCGGCCGATGCCGCGAACGGCCACAGGCACTCTCGCGACTTGGGCCAGTGCGACAGCATCACGTCGACCGCAACAAGCAGGTAGGCCGCGCAGGATCCTTCAGGGCCCAGCACGTCATCGATCACCGCCTGCACAGGCTCCCCGCGCTCGATGCGCAGGTGCGCCCACGCTTCCAAGGCCATCAGAGCCGACGCGACGAGGTGGCTGTCCTGGGCGCGAGACCACGTGTAGGACTGGCGCCAGGGAAACGAGCGCGGCCCGCTGTGAAGCGGAACCTCGATGCGGTTGTCGCCTGGCTCGCGGCCGCGAGAGCGCCGTCGCACGGCATGCGCGACGACGCCGCGCACCAGCCGCAGACCCTGCTCCTTGTTCGCCTGCAGCAGGTCGAGGAACGGCGCGCGCGCCGGCGACGCGGGGAAATACTCCAGGTCCCATGCCGCGAAGGCATCTCGGATCCTCGAGTGTCGATCGTCTTCTTCAGAGTCCCCTTCGGGCAGTCCCTGCAGGAACAGGTCTGCCACAGCCTGCGGCGCTGCATAGGGCGCGGTGCCAACGAACGACAACAGCTGGCGGAACAGAACGTGCCGATATGGATGGGCCGCCACTCCGCGCAGGTACGCCTCTGTGTCGGCCGGGCGGAGCTTGCACCACAAGAGAAAGGCCGTTCGCAGGTCGCTCTCCTGCGCTGTCGTCATCGACAACCCGGGCGCTTCCTTGGCGCCCATCCACGCCTGGAAGCCCGACGCCTTCGGGTGGTTCTTCGCCTCGACCTCGACCAGCCAGGCATGCAGGCGCGCTACCAGCAGAGGCGACAAAGCGTCCTGCCCCGCAAACGCGCTGCACCAGCGGCTGTAGAGTTCGACGAACTGCGGCACGGCGCCGTCAGGCAGGCGGTCCCCGATGGCAAGCGACCAGGCAATCAGGTTGAACCATGCCGGTCCGCGCGGCGCGACGAAGTCATCGGTGAGCTTGCTCGTGTCGGCACCGAGCGCCGCCCAGAGCGGCGCAGCCGGCTGGGAGTCGACGGTGACGGCCACACGGACGAGGTCAGAAAGCAGTTCTGCGTGGTCGGCGGCCAGGGCCGGCAAGCAGCGATTAAGCGCTTCTTGCGCGCGCTCCGAACGAGCGAGGGCGAGCAGCACAGCGCGACGCCACGAGCCGTGTGCGCCGGGCAGGCTCACTCGATCAAGCAGTGCTCGCCATGCCGTCGCATCGTTGCCAGACTCCGAGTGCAACCGCGCAGCCAGCTCCACACCGCGCACCAGGCGCATCGGCGCCGGGCTCTCCAGCGCGAACGCAGCGAAATGCTTGGGCTCTTCGCAGAGGAGGCAGCCGATCGCCCAATCACGCAGCACGTCGTGCGTGGGCTCGACGCAGATCGAGCTGATCGCTCGCAGCGAACCGCTCTCGGTCAGTGCAGCGATCGCCTCCGCCGACAAGGCGCTGCTGTCCATCGGCGCCGACGAGGCCAGCGAATGCACGGCCAATGCCCGAAGCACGCGACGCCGATCCAGGCGACCTGTGGCGTCGACAGAGTCGCCCGAGGTCCACCACTGCCAGGCCATCTGCGCTTCGCTGAACGGCGCGGCGCCATCGGCTGCTACGCTGCGCGCGAGCCGATTCAGGCGGTAGAGGTTGCGCACCAGCTTCTCAGCGGGATGTCCGGGCCGCAGGAGCGCGGCGAGCGCAGGATCGGTGTTCGCAAACCAACTCACCTCGTCATCGCTCAGTTCATCGATGACCAGCGGTAGCGCTTCGCCGAGTTCCTGCAGCGCCAGTGTCGGCAGCCAGGCGCGCGCGTCGGCGTCGAAGTCCAGCCGCGCCGTCACCACCACCCGGAACCCGCGCACCTGCGCTGCCGCACGGATAAGGTCCGAGACGGTGGCCCGCTGGCCGGGATCGTCGAAGCGGTCGAGGCCGTCGATGAACAGCGTTGCCCCACCGTCGCCCGCCAGATCGGTCAGCAGTTCACGGGCGTTCGCGTCGCAACCGAGCTGCGCCTGCAGCGCTGCCCACCCTCCCCCCGGAATGCGATGCGGTGCGACGACGACGACCCGGGCCTCGACGCCGAAACGCTGTGCGAGGTCTTTCAGAATTCCCGACTTGCCGACGCCGCCGGCGCCGCGAATCTCGAGGTACCTGCCCTGCTCGAGCGACGACAGCGCTGCGGCCACTCGGTTTCCGCGGTCGAGCGACACGCCGCGGACGCGCGTGCCGACGGTAGCCAGCGTGTTCTCCGCGGCCTCCGCGAGCCGGTCGCGCGCGACATGCAAGCGCCGGTCGCCGGCGAGCCGGTAGCCGAGCTCACCGGCAATTCGCTCGCGCAGCGCCGCGGCGTCCAGATCCCCGCCGGCAGCATCGATCTCCAACGCGATCTGCTGCAACGAGTCCCACAGCTGGCCCGCGCGGTCCGCCTGCTGCGGCGCGAGCAGCGCGACGCAACGCTCGCGCGCATACAGCGCACAAAGCGAACCAGGCTGCTCGAAGTCGAACGCGAGGATCTGTAAGCGCCGCAGCAGCCACCACACGGCCGCGTTGTCGTGCATCGCGCCTGCCGTGCGCATGTGACCGCGGAAGGCTTCGACAAAGTCGCGCATCCCCTGATGGGCGGCGCCGGCCTGGTTCAGACGCCGGAAGAAGTCCTCAGGTTTCTGGTACTCGCGCGCCCACGTCAGCACGTCCTGGACGCCCTGCTCGATCTTGGTGGATGTGCGCGCGATCGCCACCGCGAGTTCGTATCGCGTCGTCTCGAACTCGGGCTTGGCCGCCGCGCGGCAGGCCAGCGCGACCACGTCGGCGAACACGCTGTCGCCCGCGGTGAAAGCGATCGTGCGCTTCGCTTGCAATTCGAGGGTGGCCGGCGCGCCTTGGCTGTCGTGCCCGGTGACGATGAGGTCGTCCATCGGGTGGCCAAGGCCGGCACGCTGGAACGCAACACGCGTGACGACGACGCCCGGCAGTCCGCGCGCTTCACCGCCCGACAGCAGCGGCAGCAGGTACTGCGCACCGACGTGCCCCTCCAGCCGGGGGCCGGCCGGGCCCGCGGCGGCCGGGCTGGCGATCGCGGGCGCTTCATCGACGCGGCGCGGTTTGCGCTCGCCCTTGGTCGCGGCGCTTGCCCGCCCCACCACGCTCTTTCCCTTGCGCGCCGGCTTGGTCTTGGTCTGTTCCTTGCCCTTGCTCGTCATCGCTAGGGACCCGGCGGCGTGGAGGCGTCCGACCTGCGCGAGTGCGCCTCACGGTGGCGCTCGATCCCTCCGCGCAGGCAGGTGGCCACGAGGCCGAGCAGCCAAGCCGTCCGCTTCGAGCTGGGCTCGAAGCCGAGATCGAACGAACCATCCGGCTGCGCGACGAAGTAGTCATCGAGGCTGCGCAGCGATGCGTGGGCGCCGGCGATGCCCAATCCCCGATAGGCGGTCTCGTAGTCGAGGGCGAGATCGGCAGCGCCCGCGGCTTCGAAGGCCGTGAGCCCAGTACTGGACGGATGCGTCTCCGCGGCGATCGCCTGCAACTCGGCAAGTCGGTCCGGCGGCACGCGCGACGCTGCGCCAGCGGCGATCATCGTCCGCGCCTGCTTGATGCGCTCCGCGTCGTGGCCGGCCTGCAGCTTTGCCGCAAGCGCCGGCCTTCGCCATAGCGCACAGGCAAAGAAGAGGCACTCGAAGGCCGTGCGCAGGACCGGGAACGGCGCGCTCGGCAGGCCGCGCTCGATGAGCAGCACCGCGCCCTGGCAGCCTTCGAGGCAGCGCAGCCAGTAGCCGAGGCCAAGCAGGTACTCCTGGCTGGACGCGCCGCTGACCGCCTGCAACTCGGTCATGGCCTGCTCGGTCAGTGCCTCGACCTGAGCGAACTCGGCCGAGTGTCGCTTACGTAATGCCCGCCGCTCGTGCTCGACGTCACTCGACAGGAACCCGAGCGCCGCGAAGGTCTTCATGGTCTTGCGCCGCAGGCGCGGCGGCCGGGACGGTTGATCCGGATCGGCACGGCACTCTCCTTTCCCCTTGCTCTCAAGGACGTGCGCCATTGTCGTTCCATGCGACTTGCCGACGTTTTTCTTGACCTGTTGATCAGGAGTAGTCAACAGGCATGGAACCGGCGGCGAAAGCGCCAAAGTGGCATGCAGGGGCACAGCACTCGGCCCCTGGTGAAAGTTCGTCGACTCGGTGTTCAAGGCCCCAGCAGCGGCGTCAGGTCCCCTCGAGCTGTCGGCCGCTCGGCCCGACGACGGTCATTCGTCGGTGGCTACTTGTGGCCAGGACTGCCAGTTCCACCGCTCCGCGGATAGCAGCCCTCGGCCAACCAGATGGTCCCACCGAGGGACCGCTGTTCGGCTCAGCAGCGAACTCACAGTCGCGGCCATCAGCTGCCGTTGGCGACGGGCAGCTTTGGGGTCATTAAACTGGCCTGACGCATTGGCAACCGAGGCGCGACACACGGTGAGGACACGACGCCCTTCGCCGAAAGCCAACGCTTCGAGTCGCCGCCGCTTCGCCTCTGCCGCCGCGCAGATGAAGCGCGTGATGCAGGTTCGGTCAGGCGGCTGGTCTACACCAGGCCCAGCCGCAGCAAGCTCTCGGCCATTGCCGGTCCTGATTCTGTATGCGGCCTGAAGTCCATGCCCAGCGTCTTGCAGGTAGCGGAGTTGTCGATGCGATAGTCGACTCCCAGGTCGGGCACGATTGGCCGCGAGTCAGGGTCGAAGATGGCCACCAGCTTGACCATGAAGTTTGGCAACTCGCGCGTCGGCACCTTGCGCGCCCGCTCGCCCAGGCTGTCCTTGATTGGCCGCATCAGGTCCTTGAACCAGACCGCGCCCGATGTAGCCAAGAAGCGCGCGCCAGACGGCGCGCCCGATTCGAGCGCCAATCGGTGCGCCTGAGCCACGTCGCGCACGTCGACAACTGCAAGCGACAGCCGCGGGCAGCCTGGGTACTTGCCGCGCAGGCAGCTGGCGATGAGGTCGGCGGAACTGCCGGCATCGCTGTCGAGCAGCGGCCCC
The DNA here is from genome assembly GCA_035513255.1 of Piscinibacter sp. GTDB lineage: Bacteria > Pseudomonadota > Gammaproteobacteria > Burkholderiales > Burkholderiaceae_C > Albitalea. The sequence continues at coordinate 12,748 of DATKCI010000210.1, forward strand.
AGCACCAAGCCTGGATTGACCGATGCGTAGTGAAGCTCAGGACACTCCTTGGCTATGAAATCGCGCGCCGCGCGTTCCGCCAGCGTCTTGGACTTGGCGTAGGCGGTGACGTGCTGACCGTCGACGTCGGTCCAGTCGGCCTCTGTGTAAGCGCCGGGGTGGCTGTCGCCATGGCCAAAGATTACCGCCACCGTCGACGACGTCTGCACGAAGCGCTTCACCCCGGCAGCCTTGGCGGCTCGAAGGACCCGCAAGGTACCGTCCACCGCGGGCCGGATCAGTTCACCTTCGTCCTTGGGCTGCGCCAGCGGAAACGGCGACGCCAAGTGCAACACGCCATGCACGCCCTGCGTCGCATCGGTCCAGCCCGCATCGGACAACAGGTCGGCCACCACGAACTCCAGTCGTGAAGCGTCTGTGTGCGCAGCCAGCGTCCTGCGTACCGCATCAGCCTTGTCAGAGCTGCGCACGGTGCCGCGCACACGGTAGCCGTGCTTGAGCAGTTCAACCGCGCAGTGCTTGGCGATGAATCCTGAAATGCCTGTGACCAAGACGGTGACTTCGTTCATCGTGCGGCTCCATCCTGCAGGGCCGGATCTTGCCTGCCCCCGCCTTTGACAGCAATGGGGATTGGTGGTCTCGCTCCTTCAGGTCTGTGGTCTCAGGCAGTTCTCTGGCCGCACAAGGAGTGATCTGTCTTCCGCTTCGGGTCGGCCAGCGACGGCCGGGCGCGCGAACTTACCGCCGGACAGCTGACAGCCATGAAAGGCGGCCAGCTAGCCGCCTTTCATGGCTGCCGGCGCTCGGCCATGAAGAGACCGCCGATCTTGCGCCGCATAGCTGCCCTTCTGCGCGAATGAGTCAGGCAGCGAGTTTGGCGCCCTAAGTAGGCACTTTCATAAATACGAGCACGTATAGTCTTGATAAGTTTGGTCGTGTATGGCATCTTGATGCGATCCTTCAACGAGGGGTTGCAAGATGCCAAGGAAGAGCCCGTTCCATATCGAGCTGTCGCCGGACGAGTCCGCCGAGCTGATTCGTCGCGCGACCAAATATACGTTGCCGTATTTCGAGGTCGTTCGAGCCAAGATGATCCTGATGGCCGCCGACGGCATGGACAACGATCAGATCGCCGCGCGGCTGGACACCCGGCGCGAGGTGGTCAGCCAGTGGCGCAAGCGCTTCTTCAAGGAGCGATTGGCGGGCCTCGACGAGAGAGCCCGCCCGGGACGCCCTCGGGTCTTTCCCCCCAGAGCTCACGGTTGAGATCAAGGCGCTCGCGTGCGAACTGCCGGCTACCTTGAGCTTGCCGCTGTCGCGGCTCAGCGTGGCCGATGTGGCGCGACACGCGCAGCGCTCGGGCCTGGTGGCGCGCATCAGCGACAGCACGGTCTGGCGTTGGCTGCACGAAGACGCAACCCGCCCCTGGCAGCACCGCTGCTGGATCTTTCCGCGCGATCCGCACTTCCAGGCCAAGGCCGGGCGCATCCTCGACCTGTACGAGCGGCGCTGGCAAGGTCGGCCGCTGCGCGAGGACGAGTACGTCATCTCGGCCGACGAGAAGACCAGCATCCAGGCGCGGCTGCGTATCCATCCGAGCCTGCCCACCGGACCTGGCGAGACGATGCGCGTGGAGCACGAGTACGCTCGCGGCGGTGCCTGGGCCTACCTGGCTGCGCTGGACGTGCATCGCGCCAAGGTGTTCGGCCGCTGCGAAGCGACCACCGGCATCGCACCGTTCGAGCGCTTGGTCGATCAGGTCATGAGCCAGCCACCGTACGACACCGCGCGGCGCGTGTTCTGGGTCATGGACAACGGCTCATCGCATCGTGGCGAGACCTCGGTGCGGCGACTGTGAACGGCGATCGGGAACCGCGCTTATTCGGCTGGGAGACGGCGCCTTTGGTCAAGCGGCGGTGAGGTGCCGTTTCCGGTGAGCGGCGGCGAGGCGGCGTTTCTGGGCTGATCGTTCTGGCGCGAGAGAAGTCGT
>DATKCI010000211.1:0-14120 GCA_035513255.1 Piscinibacter sp.
GCCGCATTGTTCGACGTGTCGCACATGGGCCAGCTGCGGCTGGCCGGCGACGACGCCGGCTATGCGCTCGAATCGCTGGTGCCGGTCGACGTGGTCGACCTCGGGGTCGGCAAGCAGCGCTACGCGTTCTTCACCAACAGCAATGGCGGCCTCCTCGACGACCTGATGATCACGCGGCGCGAGAACGACCTGTTCCTCGTCGTCAACGCCGCGTGCAAGGACGCCGACATCCGCCACCTGGTCACCCACATCGGCCACCGCTGCTCGGTGCAGCCGCTGCCCGAGCGCGGCCTGCTCGCGCTGCAGGGCCCCAAGGCCGCGACCGCCCTGGCACGCCTGAACGCCGGCGTGAGCTCGCTTACCTTCATGACCGGCGGCGCGTTCACGCTCGCCGGCATCGAGTGCTTCGTCACGCGATCCGGCTACACCGGCGAGGACGGTTTCGAGATCTCGGTGCCCGGCAACGACACCGAAGCGCTTGCCCGCGCGCTGCTCGAGCAGCCCGAGGTCAAGCCGGCCGGCCTGGGCGCGCGCGACACGCTGCGCCTCGAGGCCGGGCTGTGCCTCTACGGCCACGACATCAACGAGACGACGACGCCGGGCGAAGCCGCGCTGACCTGGGCAATCCAGAAGGTCCGGCGCGCCGGCGGCGTGCGGGCCGGCGGCTACCCGGGGGCCAAGGTCATTGATTCGCAGCTTGCCGCCGGTCCGGTCAACAAGCGTGTCGGCTTGGTCGGCCTGGAGCGGATTCCGGTGCGCGAGGGCGCGAAGATCTTTGACTCGCACCGTCGGGGCCACGGCCACGTCCTCGGCCGCGTCACCAGCGGCACGCTCGCGCCCACGCTGAACCAGCCGGTCGCGATGGCCTACCTCGCGGCCAACCACGCGCTGCCGAGCCACGAGGTGTATGCCGAGGTGCGCGACAACCGCGTGCCGATGCGCGTGTCGGCCATGCCTTTCGTCCCCCATCGCTACTTCCGCGGCTGAGCAACAGGAGCACACACCCATGACGACCATGTACACCCCCGACCACGAGTGGATCAACATCGAGGATCACGAAGCGGCCACCGTCGGCATCACGCTGCACGCGCAGGATGCGCTCGGCGACGTGGTCTTCGTCGATCTGCCGGAGGTCGGGCGCAGTTTCAAGAAGGGCGAGGTCGCGGGCGTGGTCGAGTCCGTGAAGGCGGCCGCCGACATCTACATGCCGGTCGGGGGCGAGATCGTCGAGGTGAACGAAGCGCTGCGCGCCGACCCGTCGCTCGCCAACTCCGACCCGCTGGGAAACGGCTGGTTCTTCAAGGTGCACGTGGCCGACATGGCGGAATTCGAGCAATTGATGGATGGGCCGGCATATGACGTGCTGGTAAAAAACAGTTAGTCCATTCGCCGCGCCGCGTTCCTTTTGGTGCCTCGAATGACGGGCGACCAGCGAGCGAGGCTTCGACAGGCTCAGCCCGAACGGGTGGGTTTGTCCGCGTCCTGATTGAACCCCTGTCTGTTCCCGCATCGCTTCTTCGGAACCCTCCATGTTGATGTCCGCCCATTCCCCTCACGCCCGCCCGCTCGGCGAACTCGAGAACCCGTCTGAATTCATCGGCCGCCACATCGGCATCGAGCCGCATGAAGAGCGGGAGATGCTGTCGGTCATCGGCGCGGCGTCGCGCGAGGCGCTGATCGGCGCCATCGTGCCGCGCAGCATCGTGCGCGCCGAAGCGATGCGGCTGCCCCCGCCGCTCGCCGAGGCACAGGCGCTGGCCGAACTCAAGCGGGTCGCCGCCAAGAACAAGCTGCTGAAGAGCTTCATCGGCCAGGGCTATCACGGCACGCACACGCCGGGTGTGATCCTGCGCAACGTGCTGGAGAACCCCGCCTGGTACACCGCCTACACGCCCTACCAGGCCGAGATCTCGCAGGGCCGCATGGAAGCGCTGATCAACTTCCAGACGATGGTGACGGCCCTCACCAACATGGAGATCGCCAACGCGTCGATGCTCGACGAGGCCACGGCCGCGGCCGAGGCGATGACGCTGGCGATGCGCGTCGGGCGCAGCACGTCCACCGTCTTTTTCGTCGCCGACGACGTGCTGCCGCAGACGCTGGAGGTGATCCGCACCCGCGCGGCGCCGCTGGGCATCAGCGTGATGACCGGCCCGGCCGAGCAGGCCGCCGGCGCCGGCGCGTTCGCCGTGCTGCTGCAATACCCCGGCGTCAGCGGTGCCGTGCACGATCTCAAGCCGACCATCGCTGCGGTGCATGGCAGCGGGGGGCTCGCGATCGTCGCCGCCGACCTCCTCGCGCTGACGCTTCTGAAGCCGCCGGGCGACCTGGGGGCCGACATCGCCGTCGGCACGACGCAGCGCTTCGGCATGCCGATGTGCAACGGCGGCCCGCATGCAGCCTACATGGCCACGCGCGACGAGTTCAAGCGCTCGCTGCCCGGCCGGCTGGTCGGCGTCAGCGTCGACGTGCACGGCGACCCGGCTTACCGCCTTGCGCTGCAGACCCGCGAACAGCACATCCGCCGCGAGAAAGCCACGTCGAACATCTGCACCGCGCAGGTGCTGCCGGCCGTCGTCGCCAGCATGTATGCGGTGTACCACGGCCCCGAAGGCCTGAAGCGGATCGCGCGGCGGGTCGCGAGCTACACCGCGGTACTGGCCTCGGGCCTGGAACTGCTGGGCTGTCGCCTCGCCCATGAGACGGCGTTCGACACGCTGGAGGTGGTGACCGGCGAGCGCACCGACCATGTGCTGCAGGCAGCGCGCGATGCCGGCCTCAACCTGCGCCGAGCCTCCGACACGTCGATCGGCATCACGCTGGACGAAACCAGCACGCGCGACGACGTGCAGGCGCTTTGGGCGCTGTTCGCCAACGGCCAGGAACCGTCGTTCGCGCCGTTCGAGAACGGCATCGCCCTGCGGATTCCCGACGAACTGATGCGCCACGGGCCGTTCCTGACGCACCCGGTGTTCAACACGCACCACAGCGAAACCGAGATGCTGCGCTACATCCGCAGCCTGGCCGACAAGGACCTCGCGCTCGATCGCACGATGATCCCGCTGGGGTCGTGCACGATGAAGCTGAATGCGACGAGCGAGATGATCCCGATCACCTGGCCCGAGTTCGCGAACATCCACCCGTTCGCGCCGCGGGACCAGTTGGCCGGTTATGCCGAGCTCGACCAGGAACTGCGCGACTGGCTGTGCCAGGCCACCGGCTATGCCGGCATCAGCCTGCAGCCCAACGCGGGGTCGCAGGGCGAATACGCCGGGCTGCTGATCATCAAGGCCTGGCACGAATCACGCGGCGAAGGCCACCGCAACATCTGTTTGATTCCCGAATCGGCGCACGGCACCAACCCGGCGAGCGCGCAGATGGCCGGCATGACGGTCGTCGTGACGAAGTGCGACGCCGACGGCAACGTCGACCTCGCCGACCTGAAGGCGAAGTGCGAGAAACACGGCAGCCACCTCGCCTGCGTGATGATCACCTACCCGTCGACCTACGGCGTGTTCGAAACGAGAGTGAAAGAACTGTGTGAGCTCGTCCACGACCATGGCGGGCGTGTCTACGTCGACGGCGCCAACATGAACGCGCTGGTCGGCGTGGCGGCCCCCGGCGAGTTCGGCGGCGACGTGAGCCACCTGAACCTGCACAAGACCTTCTGCATCCCGCACGGCGGCGGCGGACCCGGCGTCGGGCCGGTGTGCGTGGTCGAGGATCTGGTCCCGTTCCTGCCCGCGCACGCCGGCACCCACGACGGCGGATCGCAGATCGGTCCCGTGGCGGCCGCGCCGCTGGGCAACGCCGGTGTGCTGCCGATCAGCTGGATGTACGTACGCATGATGGGCGCGCAAGGGCTGCAGGCTGCCACCGAGACGGCGATTCTCAGTGCCAACTACGTGGCCGCGCGCCTGGCCGACCACTACGACATCCATTACAGCGGCAACATCGAGGGCATCAAGGGCGGCGGCGTCGCCCACGAGTGCATCCTCGACCTGCGCCCGCTGAAGGACAGCTCCGGCATCAGCGCCGAAGACGTGGCCAAGCGGCTGATCGACTACGGCTTCCATGCGCCGACGCTGAGCTTTCCGGTCCCCGGCACGCTGATGGTCGAACCCACCGAGAGCGAACCGATGAAGGAGCTCGACCGCTTTTGCGACGCGATGATCGCGATCCGCGAGGAGATCCGCGAGGTCGAGCAAGGCCGCTGGCCGCGCGAGGACAACCCGCTGAAGGCCGCGCCGCACACGGCCGAGGCGCTGCTGAAGGCCGAGTGGCCGCACGCCTATTCGCGCGAGACGGCCGCCTACCCGGTCGACAGCCTGCGCCGGCAGAAATACTGGTCGCCGGTCGGCCGTGTGGACAACGTCTACGGCGACCGCAACCTCTTCTGCAGTTGTGTACCCTTGACTGCTGACGAGGATTGACGCTGGGATTGACGCAAGAGAGGCAGTACACATGGCGCCGGTACCGAAACATCACGATCTGATCGTTGTGGGTGCCGGTTTCGGCGGCCTCGGCATGGGCATCCGGCTGAAGCAGGCCGGTCGCGACGACTTCGTGATCGTCGACCAGGGCAGTGGCGTCGGCGGCACCTGGCACGCCAACCGCTACCCCGGCGCCGCCTGCGACATCCCGTCGCTGCTGTATTCGTACAGCTTCGCGCCCAACCCGAACTGGTCTCGCAACTACCCGGAGCAGGCCGAGATCGAGGCCTACCTGAACGATTGCGTCGAGCGCTTCGGCCTCGCGCCGCACCTGCAGCTGCGCACCCGCGTGACCGCGATCGCGTGGGACGCGCACACGCAGCGCTGGGCGGTCGACGCGCAGCAGCGAGACGGTGCCGCGCTGCGCTGGACCGCGCGTGTCGTCGTGGCGGCCACCGGCGCGCTGAGCCGGCCGGCAACACCCGACGTACCGGGGCTTGCCGAGTTCGCCGGCCCCGTCATGCACACCGCCCGCTGGCGGGCCGAGCTGCCGCTGGAAGGGCGGCGGATCGGCGTGGTCGGCACCGGTGCGAGCGCGGTCCAGCTCGTGCCCCGGCTGGCGGAGAAGGCATCGCGCGTCGTGCTGTTCCAGCGCACGCCGGCGTGGGTGCTGCCCAAGCGCGACCGGCCGATCGGCGCGTTCCGCCGCTGGGTTCACGAGCATGTGCCCGGAGCACGCCGGCTGGCGCGGGCCCTCATCTATGCCGTGCACGAAATGCGCGCGCCGGGGTTCACGTGGCGGCCGGCCTTGCTGAAGTCGCTGGAACCGGTCGCGAGCCTGCAGTTGCGCAAACAGGTCAAGGACCCTGCCCTGCGCGAGGCGCTGACGCCGCGTTATCGCCTCGGCTGCAAGCGCATCCTGATCGCGAGCGACTTCTATCCGGCCTTGCAGCGGCCCCACGTCGAACTGGTCCCCACAGCCATCGCGCGCGTGGTGCCGGACGGCGTGATCGGCGCCGACGGCCGACACCACCCGCTGGACGTGCTGGTGCTCGCCACCGGCTTCCACGCGGCCGAGGCGATGGCGCCGTTTCCGGTGCACGGCCGCAACGGCGCCGACCTGAACCAGGTGTGGCGCGACGGCGCGCGCGCCTATCTCGGCACGACGGTGCCCGGCTTCCCCAACCTGTTTTTCTTGGTCGGCCCCAACACCGGCCTGGGCCACAACTCGATGGTCTACATGATCGAGTCGCAGCTGCGCTACGTGGTCGACGCGCTCGAGCGCATGGACCGGGCCGGCATCGCCGCGCTGGACACGAAGCCGCAGGTGGCCGACGCATTCAACGACGAGCTGCAGCGCCGCATGAAGGGCACCGTCTGGTCCACCGGCGGCTGCACGAGCTGGTACCAGACGCGCAGCGGGCTGATCACGACCCTTTGGCCCGGCTCGACGCTCGAGTTCCGTCTGCGCACGCGGCGCTTTCGCCTCGCCGACTACGACGAGCCCCTGCGGGCTTGAGCATGTTTGCCGGCCTCCGCACGCTGATGACCGCGCTCGTGTCCGCGATGGCCGCCCTGTCGCTCGCCGGCTGCGTCGAGGGCATGTTCTTTTATCCCGACACGCGCACCTACACGACCCCCGAGCAGCTCGGCGTCGACGCCCGCGACGTCGTCTTCGACGGCGGCGAAGGCGCGCGGCTGCACGGCTGGTGGATGCCGGCCGCTGGCGCGGCCCGCGCCACTATCGTGCAGGTGCACGGCAACGCGGCGAACGTCAGCAACCATGCGCCGCTGGTCGCCTGGCTGCCTGCGCATGGGTTCAACGTGCTGAGCTTCGACTACCGCGGCTTCGGACGCAGCGAGGGGTCGCCGACGTTGAACGGCGTGGTGGCCGACACACGCGCCGCGCTCGCCGAAGCGCGCCGGCTCGGTGGCGGCACGCCGCTGGTGGTCCTCGGCCACAGCCTCGGCGGCGCGACTGCCGTGCGTGCGCTGGCCGAAGACGGCACGAACGACGTGAAGCTGCTGATCCTCGACTCCGCGTTCGCAAGCTACCGTGGCATTGCGCGCGATGCCACGAGCCGCAGCTTGCTGTCGCTCGTCGCGCCGCTCGCGGTCGCCGGGCTGCCGCCGGCGGAGAGCGATCCGCTGGCTGCGATGGCGCGCATCCGCACGCCGGTGCTGCTGCTGCACGGCGAACGGGACGGCGTCATTCCGATCGCCCACAGCGAACGCCTGCACGCCGCGGCGGTGTCGCCCGCGCGGTTGATCCGCATTCCGGGCGGCCAGCACCTCGACGCCTTCTCCCGCCCCGCGCTTCGGCCGGAAATCCTTGCCGCCATCACCGCGGCGCTCTGACTGCACCCCATGGCCGTTTCCGTTTTCGACCTCTTCAAGATCGGCATCGGGCCGAGCAGCTCGCACACCGTCGGCCCGATGCGCGCCGCGCGCCTGTTCGCGATGCGGCTGCTGCACGACGGCGTGTTGTCGTCGACGGCGCGTGTGAAGTCCGAGCTGTACGGCTCGCTGGGGGCCACCGGCAAGGGCCACGGCAGCGACAAGGCCGTGCTGCTGGGCCTGGCCGGCCACGAGCCCGACACGGTCGACGTCGACGCGATCCCCGCCCTGCTCGATGCGATGCGCAGCACGAAGACGCTGCGGCTCGCCGGCACACATGACGTCGCGTTCGACGAGCGCGCCGACCTCGTCTTCCACCGCCGCGAGAGCCTGCCCTTCCACGCGAACGGCATGCGCTTCGCCGCCTTCGATGCCGGCGGCGCCGAACTGGCGTCGCGCATCTACTACTCGGTCGGCGGCGGCTTCGTCGTCACCGGCGAAGTGGCCGCCGACGGCACGCGCCAGAAGCAAATCGCACCCGACACCACGGTGCTGCCTTTGCCTTTCCATTCCGGTGCCGACCTGCTCGCGCTGACGCAGCGCGAAGCTTGCAGCATCGCCGAAGTGATGCGCCGCAACGAACGCCACTGGCGCAGCGATGCCGAGATCGATGCCGGCCTGATGAACATCTGGCGCGTGATGCAGGCCTGCGTCGAGCGTGGGCTGCGCACCGACGGCGTGCTGCCGGGCGGGTTCAAGGTCAGGCGGCGAGCCGCCGACCTGTATCGGCAACTGTGTTCGAACCCCGAGGCGGCTCTGCGCGATCCGCTGCAGGTGCTGGACTGGGTGAACCTCTACGCGTTGGCGGTCAACGAGGAAAACGCCGCCGGCGGCCGCGTCGTCACCGCGCCGACCAACGGCGCGGCCGGCATCGTGCCCGCGGTGCTGCACTACTACGCGCGCTTCGTCCCCGGCGCCAGCGACGCCCGCATCGTCGACTTCCTGCTCACCGCCGCGGCGATCGGCATCCTCTACAAGGAAAACGCCTCGATCAGCGGCGCCGAGGTCGGCTGCCAGGGCGAAGTCGGCGTGGCCTGCTCGATGGCCGCCGGCGCGCTGTGCGCGGTGATGGGCGGCACACCCGAGCAGGTGGAAAACGCGGCCGAGATCGGCATGGAGCACCACCTCGGCCTCACCTGCGACCCGGTCGGCGGCCTGGTGCAGATCCCGTGCATCGAACGCAACGCGATCGCCTCGGTGAAGGCGATCAACGCCGCGCGCATGGCGCTGCGCGGCGACGGCACCCACCACGTGAGCCTGGACAAGGTCATCAAGACGATGCGCGAGACGGGCGCGGACATGATGACCAAGTACAAGGAAACGGCCCGCGGTGGGTTGGCGGTGAATATCGTCGAGTGCTAAGCCGCCCAGTTGTCATACCGGCCCTTCGACAAGCTCAGGACAGGCCGGGCTTCACCCGCGCCGGTATCCACGCCCCCGTCCCGGACGGCCGCCGGCACCCGCTGACATCCCGCCAGTGGATCCCGACTTTCGTCGGGATGACGGCGTATTGTTTCGTCGGGATGACGGTGTATTGGATGGCAGGGGTGCGATCGCTTCGAGGACGCGTCACCATCGGCGCGCCAGATCGGTCGCTGCATGGATCGCCAGGCCCACGAGGCCGCCGACCAGCGTGCCGTTGATGCGGATGAACTGCAGGTCGCGGCCGATGTTGCGCTCCAGTTCGTCGGTCATCTCTCGGGTGTTCCAGTCGCCGACCCGCGCGATGATGTACTGGCGGATGTCTTCGCGGTAGCGCTCGATCCAGCGCGGCGCGGTTTGCACCAGTTGTTCGTTGATCCAGCCCCGCATTGCGGCGTCGGCCTGAAGCTTCTCGCCGACGATGCCGATCGCGGACACGGTGCGTGAACGAAGCACCGAGTGCTCGCTCGCGAGATCGCGGCGGATCCACTCGACCAGATCGCTCCACAGGCCTTGCAGATAGGCGGACAGCGCCGGACTGGCCAGCAGTTCGTGCTTGACCTGCTCGACCCTTTCGCGCAGTGCCGGGTCGTCCTTCAGCCGAACCACCACCGACGCCACGAAACGGTCGAAATCCTGCCGCAGCGGATGCACCGGGTCCTCGGCCATCTCGCCGACGAGCCGGATCACGCCGGACACGAGCTTCGCCGTTGCATACCGGCTGGCCACGTTGTCCAGTCCGACGTAGCGCAGGTACTTCACCTCGGTGGCGATCGCCTCGGCCACCTTCTCCTTCAGCGCCTCGTCGTCGAGCACCGACGCGAGTTTTTGCAGCAGGCTGTCGAGCAGTTCCTGGTGGCGGCTGTCGCTGGTCAGCACGTCCAGCAGACCGCTGGAGAGCGACGCCACGTCGACCTTCGCCAGCTCCTCGATCACCGCACTGCGAAAGAAGTGGCGCACCCGCTCGTCGTCCAGCGCGCCCAGCGCGTAGCGCAGCGCCGAGCCCAGGTGCGTGGCGACCTGCTCCGCATGCCGCGGCTGCGCGAGCCAGTTCGCCACGCGGGTGCCGGCGTCGAAGCGCTGCAGCTTGTCGAGCACCTGGGTGGTGCTCAGGAAGTTGGCGCAGATGAACGTGGCGAGGTTCTCGCCGATGCGGTCCTTGTTGCTCGGGATGATCGCGGTGTGCGGAATCGGAAGGCCCAGCGGATGGCGGAACAGCGCCACCACGGCGAACCAGTCGGCAATCGCGCCGATCATCGCGGCCTCGCTGAACGCAGCGACGTAGTGCCACGCCGGATGCACGTCGTGCATCAGCGACGCGCCCACGTAGAACAAGGCCGCGGCGGCCAGCAGGCCGAGCGCAATCGCCTTCATTCCGGCCAGATCGGTCGTGGCGGCGAAACGAGGCATGATCGAATGCAGTCAAAATTCGTGTGCCCAAGCATAAGCGGCCCGCTGCCGGACCGTCGGCGGGCAGGCCGCTTCATTCACCATGCAACGATTGCTGATCATTCTTGGCGTGCTGTTCCTCCTCGCCGGTCTCGCGTGGCCGTGGCTGTCGAAGCTGCCGTGGGGGCGGTTGCCGGGAGACATCGCGATCGAGCGCGAGGGCTTCAGCTTTCACTTTCCGCTGATGACCTCGATCGTCGTGTCCATCGTCGTGTCGCTGCTGATCTGGTGGTGGCGCAAGTGACGGCGGAGTCGTTCGCTCGGGCGCGCGATCTCTTCCTGGAAGGCACGCGGCATCTCGAAGCGGGCCGCTGGGCGGCTGCCGAAAGCGCGCTTCTCGCCTCGCTGGCACTGGTGCCGGCGCGCCCATCGACGCTCGTCAATCTCGGCGCTGCGCGCATCGAGCTGGGCAAGCCACAGGAGGCGCTGGAGGCGCTCGACGAGGCGCTCGCCGCCGCGCCCGACGACATCGACGCCTGGTTCCGCCGCGGGCAGGCGCTGCAGGCGCTGGCGCGGCTCGACGAGGCGCTCGCATGCTTCGAAAAGGCCGTCGCCATCGACCCGACACTGGCGCCTGCCTGGAGCCGCCGCGGCGGCATCCTGAAGGACCTTCGGCGTTTCGACGAGGCGGCCGTCTGCTTTCGCCACGCCATCGCCCATGGCGCGGATCCCGAACTCAACGGCTACTACCTCGCCACCGTCTCAGGCCGCGATGCGCCGGCCGCGGCCCCGAGGCACTACGTGCAGCGGCTCTTCGACGACTACGCCGACGAGTTCGACGAGCACCTGCTCGGGCCGCTGCACTACCAGGCGCACACGGTGCTGGCGCGCCACCTCGAGCGCCTCGCCGCCCGGCGCTTCGCCTCGGCGCTGGACCTGGGGTGCGGCACCGGCTTGTGCGGCCCGCTGGTGAAGCCCCTCGTCGACCGGCTCGACGGCGTGGATCTCTCTCGCAAGATGCTGGACAAGGCGGTGGCGCGCGGGGTCTACGATCACGTGGTGCAGGCGGAGCTCGGCGCCCATCTGCAGAGCACGGACCGGCGCTATGACCTCGTCGTGTCGGCCGACGTCTTCATCTACATCGGCGACCTGGCCTCCGTTTTCGGCGGGGCACGACGGGTCATGACGCCGGGCGGCCTGTTCTGCTTCTCGGTCGAGCTCGCCGAGGGCGGCCAGAATTTCGAGCTGACGCGGCACTCGCGCTACGCCCATTCGGAACCCTACCTGCGCGACCTGGCACGACGCCACGGGTTCGACGTCGTCGAGCTCCTTGGTCACACGGTGCGGGAGGATCAATGCCAACCGATCGCGGGCCTGTTCGCCTATCTCGCGAGACGGTGAATCCACGCCGCCTGCCGGCAGGCGGCGTGTCGCGGAAGGTACGAACTGCTGCAAAAAAAGCCTGCCGGCCGGCACCGGATTCGCGTTGCAGCCGCCGACGGCGACGAAGCGCGCGACGCAAGGCGGCACGCCGTTTGCTCAAACTGCGGCGTGCGAATCGGTGCCCCACGTCTGCGGTGCTTTGCCGCGGCCTGCCTGTGGTCGGCGGCTGCCTGCGCTGCCCCACCCCTTCCGCCGGATATCGCGGCGGCGCTCGGCCGCTCTGGTTTGCCTCTGAAAAGCTTCGGCTTCTACGTGCAGCCGGTCGATGCCGGCGCACCCGAGGCGCTGGCCTCGCTGAACGCGGAACAGCCCTTTTTGCTGGCGTCGACCACGAAACTCGTGACTTCGTTGGCCGCGCTCGATCTGCTCGGTTCGGCCCACCATTGGCGCACCGAGGCCTTCGCAACGGCCCCGGTGGTCCATGGCCGCCTGAAGGGGGATCTCGTCTTGGTCGGCGGCGGCGCCGGGCTCACACCGGCCGAGCTCGGCCGCTGGTTCCGGCAGATGCGCGCCGAGGGCCTGTCGGAAGTGTCGGGGCGCATCGTGCTCGAACGCCTGCCGCTGCTGCATGCGCAGGAGCCGGCGCAAGCGGCCACGACCGCGGCGGAGCGCTCGCCGGAGACGGCGCTCGATCCGCGCACGTACAACAAAGGCAAGGTCGCCGTCGGCGTCGCGCCGGCACCCGGTGCAAAGGCGGCGATATCCCTGCATCCGCATCCGAGCGGCGTCGTGGTCGTCAACGAAGTTGCGATGGGCGGGGGCAGCTGCGCCGTGTGGGCGCGCTGGCAGGACCTGCCCGGGTCTGGGCCGCCGCAGTTGCGCGCCAGCGGACGCTGGGACGTGGGTTGCGGCACGCGCCGGGTCGCCGCGCTGCGGCCGCCTCCGTCGTTGCCCGCCGCGCCGGAGCCGGTATCGATATCGACGCCCCGCCTGGTCGCTGCGCTGTGGACCCAGGCCGGCGGCAAGCTGCGCGGCCGCGTCGTCACCACGGACGAACGCGTGCCGGTCCGCGGCGACCCCCGCTTGTTGGAGCTGTGGTCCAGCGAGGTCACGACCCCGTTGCGCGACGTGATCCACGAAATGAACAAGACCAGCAACAACGTCGCGGCCCGCAGCCTGCTGCTGTCGATGGCCCCGCGCTGGTCCGGCCCGACCCACGCGCTGCGCGAAGCGCAGGATCGGGTGCATGCGTGGCTGCGCCGGCAGGGCCTGGCCGATGACGACATTCGCGTCGACGAGGGATCGGGCCAATCGCGGGCGGAGCGCGGCAAGCCGCGCGCCATGGTGGCGCTGCTGCGCCGTGCCTGGCGCATCACGAGTTCGAATGTTTTCCTCGATTCGTTGCCGGTGGCCGGTGTCGACGGCACCCTCGCACACCGGATGCGCCAGGGCTCGGCGACCGGACGCGCCCATCTGAAGACGGGCACCTTGAGAGACACGCGCGCCCTCGCCGGCTACGTTCGTGCGGCAAGCGGGAAGGTCTACGCGGTCGCCGCGATCGTCAACCATCCGCAGGCGTCGCGCGCGACGCCTGCGCTCGATGCGGCGATCGAGTGGGTTGCGAAGAACGGCTGACGAGCGCGCTCAGGGCTCGTTGCCGGTTCCAGAACTCCCACATGGCATCGTTGGCCGAGATCGCCGTCGACGCGGGCTCGCCCCGCGTCTTGGCGGCGCCGGGCCAAGAGTGACCGCCGCGGTCGGTCACGCACAGGCGCACCTCCACGCCGCCGCGGCAGGACTGGTACGCGTCGCAATAGGCGCCCGGCTTCTCTAGAACGCGCTTGGGCGTCGGGCTGCAACTGTTGTGCGCGACCCACCGCGATATCGTCTCGGGCACCGAGCGGAAGTTCGTCACCTTGGTCCTCTCCTGCGACTTCGGGCCGGCCCCTCCGGCGAACTGCGCGTGATCGTCGTTCTTCGCATGGATGTGCAAGATGGAGATCGGCCGGCTCGGGTTGCACGACGTGGTGCCGTCGGGTCCGGCGACCGACGCGATGGCCTTGAAGGTGTCCGCCATTTCGCAGGCCACACGATAGGCCAGCATTCCGCCGTTGGACATGCCGGTGGCGAAGATCCTGCCGCGGTCGATGTTGAGCTGGTGGCCGAGGTTGTCGATCATGGTCTTGACGAAGCCCACGTCGTCAACGTTTTCGTCGCGCGCCGCAGCACAGCAGGTACCGGCATTCCAGGTGGCGAACTTGCCCGACGGAAGTTTGCTGTAGCCGTTGGGAAAGACGACGATGAATCCTTCGCGCTCGGACTTCGCGACCTGGCCGTAGTTCTCGTCCGTGGCCTGGTACTCCATGTTCGCGCCCCCGCCGTGAAACGCGAACACGACCGGCGCCGGCTTCGCGGGGTCGTACTTCGACGGCACGTGGACGCGGTACATCCGCGTCAGGCCGCCGTGCACGATCGAAAACGTGTAGTCGCCGGGTTGGCTGATCTTCGATCGTGCATCCGTGCTCGCCTGCGGCGCGGGCTTTTGCTGCTGCCTCTCGAGCAGGCGCTGCTTGATCCGGTCCCTCAGCGTGCCGCGCGAGCTGTCTTCCTGGGCGGATGCTGTCTGGCTGACGGGGGGCGCGCTGCAGGCGAGCAGCAGAACGGACACGACAATGCCCGTGACGGTGGATTTCTTCATTGGTTTCCCTTTTCGGAACGGAATGCAGCCGGCACCACATCGGCATCGGCCACGCCGCCGCGGCGTGCCGAGGATACTGCGCTGCCCGGTCAACGGCTAGCGGCCCGGCCGCGATGACACGCTCACAGGTGAGAGGCAATCCATGTCGGATTGCCTCTCACCTCTCAGGTCACCGGCGCCGGATTGAACAGTACCAGCGCGTTGTGCAGCTTCCAGTGCTCGGCCCACGTCTTGCGACCGCTGGCCACGTCCAGCATCAGGTGGAAGAGCTCCCAGCCGACGTCGGGAATCGTCGCCGAACCGTCGGCGATGGTGCCGGCGTTCAGGTCCATCAGGTCGTGCCAGCGGCGTGCGAGATCGCTGCGCGTGGCCACCTTGATCACCGGCACTTCGGCCAG
>DATKCI010000212.1:0-11176 GCA_035513255.1 Piscinibacter sp.
CAGCGATTCCGCAGGCAATACGTTTGAAGCCTGTCGAGGAGCTCACGGCCGGGGTGCCGGTCGATGAGGCGGCACCCGCGTCGGCAAGCAGCACTCCAGCTGCCTCCGGACCTGCCGCCGCAGTGCAGATATCCAAGGGCACGCCTATACCCAAGACGAGCTCGGTTCCGAAGGCCGCGCCGGCGCCGAAGGCAGCGGCGCCGCGCAAGCCCGCCACGTCGCCGAAGCTTGCCGCGGCCGCGTCGAAGACAACAGCGCCGCCGCGCGGCGCGACATCGCGCCGGCCTGTACCCGCGGCTCGACCCGAACCCGCGCCGACACTGGCAGCCAAGGCTGTCGCGGTTGCGTCCTCACCGGTGACTGTCGCGGCGATCCCGGCGGCGCCTGCCGCAGCGCCTGCCACCATGCCGGCGTTGGAAGCGTCGCCGGCGTCCTCACCCTCCGAGATGCCGCAAGTACAGGCGCAGGCACAGGCACAGGCCGCGGACGAACCGCCAGCCACGCTGCAACTGCCCGCAGAGTTCGCCGCCCGCGCGCGCGTGTTGATGGACGACCACCTGCCGCGCATCGCGCAGCGCGCGGAGCGCTTGATCCTGCGCGTGCTGCATATGGCCGCCATGGCGGACAGCCAGGTGCAGGACGCCGAGGTCGCGAGCGCGGCGAGCGCTGCAAGGCTGCCTGCCGACAGCGCGCTTCCTGTTGTCGCCGCCGCCGAAGCCGACGCGCGCCGCCTGCACAATGCGGCCGCCGCGGCGTTCTGGAACGGGCGCAACGCGGAATATGCCTTGCGCCTGCAGACCCGGGCGTTCGGCGCGCATCCGCACAATGCGCAGATCGCGGGCACCCTGGCCTTCTACCACCTCAAGCAGCGTCCCGCGCAAGCCGAAGCCGCGCGCCGCCTCGCGCTCTACGCCATTGCATTGGGCAACGCGCAATTTCCCGCCGGCCGCATCGAAGACTGGACGACGCTCGCCATCGCAAGCGCCTTGTCGGGCCGCGAGCGCGACGCCCGCAACGCGCTGTTCGTCACGCTCTCCCTTGCCCCGGCGCTCGATCGCCCCTGCCGAGCCGCGGTGGCCGCCTACCTCTTGCATGGAGAGCGGCTGCGAGCGCCCACCGAGGCGATGCTGCGGCGCATCAGCGCCTCGGGCCGATCGCAGGAGTCCACGGCTTGCCGCTGGCCGCCGAACTGGTCGGCGAGCAAGTAGAGAGAGGCGCTGCCGCTCGCAAGCTGGGCTTCAGCCCACGCGTCGGTGCCTCTCGAAGAGCGCGTAGACTGAAGTTCACCCTACGAACTCCCAGGGGCGAGGAAAGAACCCGGCCGACGATCGCGACCCTACTCGGTCGACTCGACGCCGTCGCCGGCGGTCCTTCGGGCGTGTTCGACGAGGCGATCGAGAAGCTCGCTGAATTGCTGGACCTCGGAGGCGTCGAGGCAGGAAACGATCTCGGCGTTGCGGCGTTCGATCACGAGCATCAGGCGCTGCCACACCCGTTCGCCCTTGGCCGTCAGCGTGA
Source organism: Piscinibacter sp. (assembly GCA_035513255.1). Lineage (GTDB taxonomy): Bacteria > Pseudomonadota > Gammaproteobacteria > Burkholderiales > Burkholderiaceae_C > Albitalea. The sequence continues at coordinate 1,519 of DATKCI010000212.1, forward strand.
GCACCACGCCGCGACCATCGGTGGCACTGGCCACCTTGCGCACGAGAGATTGATCGACCAGCGACTGCGCGGCACGGCTGGCCTGGCCCTTGTTCAGGTTGGCCCGTTGGGTGGTCAAGGTCGAACAGGAAGCCGACTTTGCGCGCGTCGAGGTCGACACGCCGGAAGGCACGTACTCGCTGGAGGCCGAGTGGCTGGTCGCGGCCGACGGCGGTCGCTCGCCCATACGCACCGCGATGAACCTGCAGATGGAGGGTGCCTCCTACGAGGGCTTCTTCGTCATCGCCGACATCAAGATCGACCTGCCGCTGCCGACCGAACGGCTGGCGTACTTCGACCCGGACTGGAACCCCGGCAACACCATCCTGATGCACCGCGAGCCGCACGGCATCTGGCGTGTCGACTACCAGCTGCCTGCAGGGGAAACGCCGGAACAGGCGTTGCGGCCCGAGTCGCTGAAGGCCCGCATCGATGCCCAATTGGCGATGATCGGCCACGCCGGCGCGCGCTGGGAGATGGCTGTACCACTCGACGCCAAGCAGACCGTCGAGTGGTACGGCAAGCACCTGGACATGAAGTTCGTGCTGGCCATCGCCGAGGACGAAGTGCCCTCGACCAAGGCACCCGACCCGTACATGCACGTCTTCCTCGACGACCGCGATCACGGTCAATGCCGTCTGCCCCGGCTATGTGCGGCGTCGCTGCCTATTCTTGGACGTTGAACAGCCTCACCAGGCCACCTCCGGCTGCCACCGCAAAACCATCCCTGGTGACCGTGCGACCAATTGGGCCTTCGAAGGTGCCGGCTACGCGTGCCCGTTCCTCTCCGACTCCGGCGCCTGCCTCAAGCACAAGTTTGCGGCCGTCCGCCATTGCCGCGATGGCGACGCGATGATCATCCGTGCCGGGGACTGCGTAGACGGCATGAACGCCTCTTAGGCCAATTGAGCGCACCAAAGGATGTTCGTCTGGCGGCGGCTCCGGCGGGAGCGGCTGGGGATTCAAAGAACCGATGTCGACGGGCGGGAGCGGCTGCGGGTTGAGCGCATTGACGATGCCGGGTTGCCACAGAAACGTCGGATCGCCCTTCGAGGCTACGAAGCTCAGTTCTCCGAGCCCAAACGAGCGAATGGCTTCTGCAAAGCGTTGGCCGCGGCCAGTGTGAGGTTCCTCGCTCGGAACCTCGCTCACGGTCTGGGCTCTGTATATCGCGCCAGCATCGAGCGCCAGCGTTTCCACTTTGGCCTGCCGTGAAAGTGGCCGCTGATTGAGCCGCGACAGGCGCGATACGGGCATGTCGACACCTCGTGGGGCCAGCCCGGGAACAACTGCGCGTCCCCGCGCATCTGCGCTGATTTGGATTCGATGGCTGGCTGACTCGAAGACGAGCTGCTCACCTGGATCCAGGCCCCCCAGCGTGATGAGATGGACGTCAATGCCGTAGCCGCTCTTCACCAAGGAGATCCAGCCGGGATTCTCCAGGGGCGGGTCGATCTGCTCCCGGGTCAGCTTGATCTTCCCATCGCCGAACAGCATGACCGCCAATGGATCGTTCGGGTTGAACGTTCGGCAATCTTTCACATGGCCGATCACGTTGACGACATTGCCGTGCTCATCGACGATCGCCGGTATCGGCTTGCCGAAGTTCACAAACCGAACTCCGCGCGCGGTTCGCACCAGCAGTCTGACATCCTTCGTCAAGGTGTTGGCCTCGTCGAGCAAGAGGTTGAACCCAAAGCCGTCGGTCGATGCATCGGCAGAGCCCAATGCCGGCTCGATGAGCTCGGCGGCTGGATGGGACGGCTCCAGCAGATGGGCGCTGCAGAAGCGACCGCAGTCATAGAAAGTTGTTCCAGCGGCGTAGCGCACCTTGCTCTTGTGTATCTGAGGGTTCTCTCCGTGCTTTCGGCAGGTCGTTGGGAAGAACGGGCTGCCAAAGGGACGCAAGGACAGGCGCATCGGTGCACGGTCGATCTTCGCTACCAGAACTGCTCCGCCGAGAGTCATTCCGCTCGCTATGGCCAGCAGACTCTGCACCCGAAGTTCCACACCGAAAATCGACAGAGGAGGAAGCGGCGTCTCGACGCGGTAGCTTCTGTCGCCGATCTTGATGACACCTTGCTGGGCCAGCAGAGGGTCGAGGAAGTCTTCCGCTATCGCTGCGACGCCGTCGAGCCCTAGCTCAATGACCTCCGCGAAGAGTTCGCTGACAACCAGGGCGAGGCCGGGCATTCCGGCCATTGCGAGGATCAATGACAAGGGGATGCCTTTGATCGTCACCGAGTCCACCTCTATGTCCCAGGTAAATTCAACCCGAGCCAGCGCTGGCGTGCCCTGCACGATTGACATCCGGATGTCCAGCGGGAGCTCGAACTCCATCACACCGATGGACAACTGGGTTTTGGCAAGCACTCGGGGCAATGTCCCGAGTGGGGACCATTCCGCAGATGTTGAGATGAGTCCGCTGCGAAGCACCGGAGGTAGCTTGGAGATGCCAAAAGCAAGCGCCGGTGCCGCGTCGAGAAACATTCCCCATTCCTGACCCGGTCCAGTGCGCGGGATCGTAGGACCTGCCGGGTCGTACTCGACCAAGATGTCTGCCGGCGTCATGGAGAGTCGTACCACCGTTGGTGCCGGCAGTCCGTAAACGGACAGCATCGGTGCGGCGTCGAACGAGTTGTTCGCCATGGCCGTATTGACGATATCAGCGAGCTGCGTGGACAAGGCGCCCTGCAGCGGCACCGGGACACGGGTTCCGGAGAGGTCAGGGGGGACGGCGGTCGCGCTGAGGTTTGAGCCAGTGGCCGCCAGCATCACGTTGAGGACTACCCGGTCCGCAGGGGTCGGCAGATTGGGAGGGGACTGATTGGGGTGGGAAAGCAGATCCTGCATCGACACAGAGAAGATGTCGACAGGCAGGCGAACCTCCAGCGAACTGCCGTTTCCATACACGGAGTGGAAGGTAGCGCCGTCGAGCACCACGTCAATCCGGTCGATGAACACGTCCGGCCCGCCTGGAAGGCACAGCGACTGAAGCTGAAGCTGGACGGGCTCCGACAACACCCGTGAAAGCCGATGCTTGGCAAACTCCAATCCAAACGTCATGGCGACTCTCCGAGAAGCGTTAGCGCGCTGAAAGCCGATTCGGCAAGCTGCGCGCAGAGTTGTCGAACCCGCCAACCAGCGCATCGTCGGCTGTGCTCGACAGCGCCAGACTCCAGTTATCAGCTAAGTCCCAGAACGAGCCGTTGGGCCTCACCCAGCTGACGGCAGCGCCTTGTGCCGAGCAGGCCGTGAGCAAATAGGCAGCGGCCTGGGCCAGCAGATGAAACTTCATCGTCGGTCCTTTCAATTTCGTCGTCGGGGGCACGTCAAAGTGGGTCATTGTTTTCCTCAAATGGCACCCTCACAATGGCGGCGCCCGTGCAACATGTCATGTGTCCGCACCTGAAGGTTTTCTGAAAAAAACGTGAATCCCGCCCCATGAGCCCGCCACCACGTTGTGCTTTCGGCGACTTCGTCATCGAACGCGCCCAGCAGCGTGTCCTGCGGCGCGACGGCAGCACACTGAACCTGCCGCCGCGGCTGTTCAAGGCCTTGCTGCTGTTTGTGGACAACGCGGGCCAACTGCTCGACAAGGACACCTTCATGTCGGCGTTGTGGCCCGGGCTGGTGGTTGACGACAACAGCCTGAGTCAGGTCATCTCGGGCCTGCGGCGCGCGCTGGCCGACGACGGCACCGGCAGCCTGTTCATCCAGACCGTGCCGCGCTGCGGCTTCAGGTTCGTGGTGCCGGTGCACGTGTTGACCGACGACGACTTGCCGCCGCCGCCGGCCGCGTCGCGGATCGGGGCGCCTGCGCGCCCAGTGCCGGCTGCGGCGCCGCTGTCATCGGAGACAGCGCTAGCGCCAGTGATCGTGCAAATTCCGGCAACGGGGCCAGTTCCGGCGTCCCCGGCGGAACCAACTGCACCACCCCAACCGCTGCCACCACCGCCCGCGCCGCCGCTGCGGGTGCACCGCCGCGCCGCGTTGGCCGGTGTGACAGCCACGGCCGTGGCGGCGGCAACCGGCGTGGGGCTGTGGGCGTGGCGCCGCCCAGCGCCGCCCGGGCCCGGCGGGCCGCCGTTCACCCTGGCCGTGCTGCCATTCAAGCCGCTGGTGGCCGAAGGGCGCGACGAGCTGCTCGAAGTGGGCATGGCCGACAGCCTGATCGCCCAGCTGTCCACGCTGCCGGGCGTGGTGGTGCGCTCCATCGGCTCGGTAAGGCGCCACGCCGGCAGTGAGCAGGACCCGCTGCGAATTGCACGCGAGCTTGACGTGGCCTGGGTCGTTGACGGCGCGTTGCAGCGCCGCGGCGACGAATTACGTGTCAGCGCCCGGCTGCTGCGCGTGGCTGATGGCAGCGCGGCGTGGAGCGGCAGCTTCGACCAGAAGTTCACCGGCGTTTTCGAAGTGCAGGACGCGATCGCCACGCGCGTGGCGCAGATGCTGGCACCCCGCCTGGGGGCATATGAACCGGCGAACGGCGCGGCGCCGCTGGCGGGCCGCGGTGGCACGCGCAATACCGACGCCTACCAGCTTTACCTGGCCGCCGGCCGCCACGCTCAGGACATGCGCGCCGACGGCCTGGGCAAGAGCATCGCCCTTTACCAGCAGGCGCTGCGGGTCGACCCGCGCTACGCGCTGGCCTGGGTGGGCCTCGCAGAAGCGCACCGACGCACGCTGTTTGGTGCCGACGCGCTGCCGGCGCAGGTGTTTGAGCCCGTCGCACTGGCGATACAGCGCGCGCTGGCAGCGGCGCCCGGCCTGGCGGAGGCGCGTACCGAGGCCGCCTTCAAGATGTACTGGTACGACTTCGACTGGCCGGGCGCCGAACGCGAATTCAGGCTCGCGCTGGCGGCCAACCCCAATGTGGCGATGGCGCGTTTCGGCCTGGCCAGCCTGCTGCTGAACCAGGACCAGGTGGACGAAGGTTTGGTCCAGCTGCGCACGGCGCGCGAGCTGGACCCGCTATCCCCGGTGCTCAACACGCTTGAAGCCGCCTACCTGCTGGAAGCCGGCCGCGTGCCGCAAGCGCGCGCGCGGCTGGACCGCGCCTTGGACATCGCACCGCGTTTCTGGCTGGCGCATTCAGTGCGTGGCCTGCTGCACCTTGCCGCAGGAGACAACGCGGCCGGCATCAGCCAGCTGCGTCGAGCGGTGGAGCTGGCCGACGGCAACTCGCGCCCCACCGCGCTGCTTGCCACCTACCTGGCGCGGCTTGGGCACGATGCCGAGGCGCGGGCGCTGCTGGGCCAGCTCGAGTCGCGGTCACGGCAACGTTATGTGCCGCCGTCATCGCTGGCCGCGGTGCACACCGCGCTGGGCGACACTGCGGCGGCGCTGGCCGCATTGGAACGTGCCTTCGATACCCGTGACACGCGGCTCACATTCTTGAAAGACGACCCGCGGCTGGCCCCGCTGCGCAGCGAGCCGCGTTTTGGAGCGCTGCTGCGAAAGCTGAAGATGGACCACTTCGGCCGCGGACTGGCGCCGCTGTGATCGCCGCCACGCCGCTGGTGCAGCACCGCGCACACGGCCATCTGCTGTCGTTGGCGACGGGCAGCTTCCTGGCAGCTCCTCTGCCAATCTCGCATCGGAAGCAACCGCAAGGTGATCACCAGTTGGTGGCCCCGCGGCGGTGGGCACCCACAGGCAGGCGGCACTCTGAGCGATTGAGACGCGGCGCGCGGCTTGAGACCGTCCGAGGCCACCACCTCGGGAGCCTCGCGTGCAAGCCATCGGCCGGCAGCCCCAACGGGCGCCCGACGGCGCCCCGGTCCACTACGAGCGCCACCGCCCTGAGCAGACCACGCTGTACCGCCTGGTGCAGCGGCACGCGGCCAGCTTCATCGCGCACACCGAAGCCAGCACCGGAGCCGAGCTGCCCCGGTTCATCAAGGACGAGTTCGATGCCTTCCTCGAGTGCGGCATCCTGGCGCACGGCTTCCTGAGGCTGAGCGGTGGCCACCGGCACCCTGGACAAGCTGCACTGAGCGGCGCGTCATACGGCTTGCCACGGGCCGGGTGTATGCTGGTCCGACCAATCGGCCCTTGCACAGCATGTGTGTGGACGGGCGGAGTCAAACGCCCGCCCATCCGGCCGCACCGACCTCACACTTCAAGGAGTTGCCATGGGATTTTTCAGCAAGATTCTCGAGAAGCTCGGTTTCGGCGACGCGGCGGCAGAGCCCGCGCCCGGCCCCTCGCCCACTGCGACGAACGCGACGACGACCACGGCCCCCAGCCCGGCGGCGCCAGCCGTGCCGCCGACGCCGGTGGCCGTGCCGCTGGTGGACGTCGTCGCCAACCTGGAGAAGCGCGCCGCGGCGAGTTCGCAGAAGCTGAACTGGCGAACGTCGATCGTCGATCTGCTGAAGCTTCTCGACATCGACAGCAGTCTCGCGGCTCGCAAGGAACTTGCCACGGAACTGGGTTGCCCGACGGAACTGATGGGCGACTCTGCCGAGATGAACATGTGGCTGCACAAGACCGTGCTCGCCCGCATCGCGGCCAACGGCGGCAATGTGCCCAAGGAACTTCTGGACTGAGCCGAATCGGCCGGCCTTCCCACCGCAAGGGAGCATGCACATGCAGATCACCGACCTTCTCGCCCAGATGGGCGGCCTCCAGTCGATGGCCCGCGAGCTGGGCGTGAGCCAGACCGAAGTGGCCAGCGGCGCCGAAGCGCTGGCGCCGGCCATCCTCGGCGGATTCAAGAAGCAGGCGCAGTCCCAACCGGCGGGCCTCGAAGGGTTCGGCGGCCTGCTCGGCCAGCTCGGGGGCGGCGGGCTCCTGGACCAGGTGCTCGGCCCCCAGCCCACCGACGTGAGCCAGGGCAACGCCGTTCTGGGCCAGATCTTCGGCTCAAAGGATGTGAGCCGCACGGTCGCCCAGAATGCCGCGTCGCAGTCGGGACTCGACCCGTCGTTGCTCAAGAAGATGCTGCCGATGCTGGCGATGCTGGTGGCCGGCTACATGGCGAAACAAGGCGGCAACGCGCCGGCGGAGTCGTCGTCGCCGGGGGGCGGAGGTTTGGGCGATCTTCTGGGCGGGCTGCTCGGCGGACGTGCCGGCGCCGGTGCGAAGCCGAGCGGCGCCTCGCCGGGTCTCGCGTCCATGCTCGACATGAACGGCGACGGCAACGCGCTCGACGACATCCTGCGCATGGCAGGCAAGGCAATGCGCTGAGCCACCCGCGCCGGCGCGGCGCCGGGCGGTCCGACCGAGCGCCGCGTCAACCCATGCCGCGCAGCGCCACCACACCCCACAGCAGCCCGATCAGCGCCTCCATCCCGCCCCGGGGAAGTGCACAGAAGCTCGGGACAAGGCGGTCGGCGGGGCTCAGTCCCGGAGTCTCACGATCTGGTCGGAGTCGCCCTTCTTCACTTCCACCAGCCGGTCCAGCGACTTGAACGACGACGCCAGCTCGACGATGGCCCAAGTCAAGCGCAAGCACCACGAACTGCCCGCGCCAACGGGCGAAGGACGGGCCGACTCGAGCGCACGTGGAATGAGGGAGTCCCTCGTCACGCCCTCGGCATCCGGGCGGCACGACGCGCTGGAAAAGTTTCGGCCGCTACTGGACTCGCATGAATCGCAGCCGGTCGATGAGAGAGCCGGTGGCCGCCGGGGTTCGATGTTCGTCGACGATCCGCACCAGGCCGCGGCGCTCCATCTCCTTCAGTTCGTGCGCGCTCGCATCGAAGACGAAGGGGTTCTCGAGCGCCGAACCTGCGTGGGGCAGTTCGTTCGGGACACCCAGTTCGGAATCAAGGTAGGCACGTTGGGCCAGGGTTTGCATTGCGATCTCCGTGTATCGCCCCGCCGGGGCGTTTGCCGATGCCGATCCCCGGGCTCCGAAGTGTTGCCGACTCCGAACATGCCCGACTCCGGCGCCTGCACGGCGTTGTTGTCGAATGGTGGCCGTCCGGGGCGGAGTCTATCTCGCAAGGGCGGCACGGTGTGGCGCAAACGGCATCGGCGGGTCACGAAATCCGAACCGGCGTGACGCAACGCTACCGGGGCATGCCTCGCGCACCGGTTGCGTGCGGCGCGCGCACCTAAGATGCGCGGGTTTCGCGATCAAGGACCCGCCATGGACATTGCCGCCTCCACCTACGGCGCCGACGACGCCGGCCTCATCTGCGGCTTCCTGTGCGGCGCCGATGCAGGCGCGCGGGAGCTCGATTCCGCGCAGGCAGCGCAGTGGCTGGAGGCGCGAGCGCAGCGCAGCGCCGGCAGCGAAGAGGGGTTTCTGTGGCTGCATTTCAACCTCGGTCACAACGCGTCGCGGCGCTGGCTGTCCGGCCATGCCTGCCTGCCGCAGGCCTTCTTCGACACGCTGAAGGACGGCGTGCATTCGACGCGCATCGAGCGCGAAGAGGACACGCTGATCGCCGTCATCAACGACGTGAACTTCGATTTCTCGTTCGAGCCTTCCGACATCTCCACGATGTGGATCAGCGTCTGCGAGCACCTGGTCGTCACGACGCGGCTGCGCCCGCTGCGCTCCGTCGACAAGCTGCGCGCAACGCTGAAAGCAGGCGAGCGTCTTCGTTCGTCAGCCGAGCTGCTGGCGCGTCTGCTGCGCAATCAGGCGAATGCGCTGGTCGACATCGTTCGCGAGGTCGCGTCGAAGGTGGACACGATCGAAGACGACTTGCTGGCGCGCAAGCTCGACCACAAGCGGGTGCGCCTGGGTGCGCTGCGGCGCCTGCTCGTGCGGCTGCAGCGCCTTCTCGCACCGGAGCCCGCCGCGCTGTTCCGGCTGCTGCAGTATCCGCCGGCCTGGATGGTCGAGGCCGACGTGCAGGACCTGAGGCAGTCCAGCGAGGAGTTCTCGGTCGTGCTGCGCGACATGGCATCGCTGCAGGAGCGCATCAAGCTGCTGCAGGAAGAGATTGCCGCCCGGGTCAACGAGGACAACGGCCGCAGCCTTTTCGTCCTGACGGTGGTCACCGTGCTCGCGCTGCCGATCAACATCCTCGCGGGCCTGCTCGGCATGAACGTGGGCGGCGTTCCGCTCGCGCAGCACGCCCAAGGCTTCTGGATCGTCGTTGCAATCGTTGCGTCGATCACGACGGTCGCCGTCCGATTCGCGTTCCGCCGCCGGCGCAGCGACGGCTGACACGCAAGCCCATGGCATTGCGCTGCACGCCGGTGACGGGCAGCGGCCGCGTCACGGCAGACCCAGCGCCCGCGCGACATCCTCCCACGCCACGTATTTGAAGTTCTGCGCCGCGCCGGGCATGCGCTTGAAGCCGTCCTGGACGACCAGCATGCCACGCGGAAACGACGGGCCCAGCGGCTTCGAAGTGGCCTCCAGCCCGTCGGTCTCGGAGACGCCGTCGATGCCTCGCTCCCTGTGCAGCGTAGTCGGGACGGCGCGCGACGTCACGCCAGCGTCATCCTGGATGGCGAGACTCCAGCGCCTGGGTTCGCGCTGCCGACCCTTTCTTCCCCACGGCAAGTCCACAAAACCGAACCGGTCCGTGCAGATGCCATGGCGCCTGCATCTTCGGGCAGGCAGCACGGACCATCCCCGACCCCAGAAGGAGTTCCAATGCGACAGATCACCCTCGTCCTGGCCCTCGCCGCCAGCTTCGGCGCGGCC
>DATKCI010000213.1:0-41802 GCA_035513255.1 Piscinibacter sp.
AAGGCCAAGCATCTGTTCGAAACCTGCCGCATCCTGCTGGATCGGCACGGTGGCGAGGTGCCGCGCGACCGCGAAGCGCTGGAAGCGCTACCGGGCGTGGGCCGCAAGACGGCCAACGTGGTGCTGAACGTCGCCTTCGGCGAACCGACGATGGCGGTCGACACGCACATCTTTCGGGTCGGCAACCGCACCGGACTGGCCCCGGGCAAGACGCCGTTGGAGGTCGAAATGAAGCTGCTGGAGCGCGTGCCGCCGGCCTACCTCGTCGATGCGCACCACTGGCTGATCCTGCACGGCCGCTACGTCTGCGTGGCGCGGCGCCCCTTGTGCGAAGAGTGCGCGGTGGCTCAGTTCTGCGATTCACGTCCGCTGTACCGGCATTCTCCGCCGGCCTAGGGCCTGTTCACACTGCGCTCCGTGGCGTTGACGGGCGATATCGCCGGCAAGTCCATGGCCGGGTGCGAAGTTTTCGCGACAATGGGCCGATGGACTACTACGGGCTTCCGGAGCACGTGGCGTCGGAGGAAGCCCGGCTCGTCCGCGCACACGGCGACGAAGAGCGGCTCGGCGCCGCGGTGACGCTGGCGTGGTACCTGCGCGAGCGCGACCCGCCCCGCAGTCGGATGCTGGCCGCCCAGGCTCGCGCGCTCCTGAACGGCGCGGGATGGCTGGACGAGCGCCGGCGCGTTCAGCTGCAGGGCCGCCTGGAGCTGACGGAGTGTCTGCATGTCCCCTACGACGCAGCCGGCACGGAAACCCGCCACCGCCATCTTCGCGAGGCGAGCCGCTGCTTCGAGGCTGCCGACGACCTCACCGGCATCGTGGATTGCCGCTTGATCGGGTTCCGTTATCAGAGCTTCGACATGAGGGTGCCGATGCTGGAATCGGCGATCGAGCCTTGCGAGCGTGCCGGCGATGCGGTGCGGCGCGCGCTGATCGACTGCGAGATGGCCCAGAGGATCATGCTCAAGGGCCCGGCCTCCGCAGCGCCCGAGTGGGCCGCAGCCCTCGACGCCGCGGCCAGCCTGGGCCACCCGGGCCTGGATGGCGAGATCGCCTTTTGCCGAGGGCTCATTCATTGGGCGGGGAACAACGCCGGCGGCATGATGGCGGAGTTCAGCCGCGCCCACACGCTTTTGAGGGATGCGGGGCGCATCGTCGAGGCGGCGACGGCGGCGGCCAATGCGGCCGGAGCGGCGATCGACGTCGGCGACTTCGCCGAGGCGCTCGAGCTGAGCGAGCGTGCGCTGCAGCTGGCACGGCGCCTTGGCCGGCCGATGTCCATCGCCCTCAGTCTGGTGAAAACCGGCGAGGCGCTGCGCAAGCTCGGCCGCCTGGACGCCGCGGCCGAGATGCTGCGCGAGGCGCACGCCCTGTGCGAGCCCTTGCCGGGGTCGCAGACCAGCGCCCTCGCGTGCTACCACTACGGCGACCTGCTGCTCGACATGCAGCGTGACGAGCAGGCGCTGGCACTGTTCGAACGGGGTGCGCAACAAGTCACCAGCATCGAGCACACCATGCTGCGCCACTGCATGCTGTACGGCCGGGCGAGTGCACTGTCACGCCTGGGCCGGCTCGATGAGGCGCTGGCCGCGATCCGCGAAGTGTTGGCAGATTCGCCCCGAACTGACGTTCACATGAAAGCCTTGCGCGTGATGTCTGACATCGCTCGCCGCCACGCATTGCCCTTGCCTGAAGGGTCGAGCGCGCCCACGGCCGTGATTCACTATCTGGAAGCCGCCGTCGCGGCGTCGTCCCTCGAGTCGGATTTCGCCGAGACGCCCGATCTGCTGGCCGAGCTGTCGCGCGAATACGAGGCCTGCGGCGACCCGGTCACGGCGTTGGCTTTCGAGCGGCGGGCGGAGGCGGCTCGCGAGCACTTGTACTCGACCAAGGTCACCGCCCTGGCGACGGCGCTGCACGTTCGCCACGAGACCGAGCGCGCCCACGCCGAAGCCGTGCACCAGCGGGCGCTGGCAAAGGCACAAGCCGAACGCGCGGATGCACAGGAAGCGGCCAACCGCACCAAGAGCGCATTCCTGGCCAACATGAGCCACGAGCTGCGCACACCGCTGAACGCGATGCTGGGGTTCTCGAGGCTGCTGGCCAGCGACGCGGCGCTGCAGCCGCCGCGCGCACGCGACGATCTGGACGTGATCGTGCGCAGTGGCGAGCACCTGTACGCGCTGATCAACCAGGTGCTCGAGGTCTCGAAGATCGAATCGGGCCGCATGCCGCTGGTGGAGGTGGCATTCGAGCCGGCCGCGATGCTGGGCGAGCTGCAGGAGCTGTTCGCCGCGCACGCGCGCAGCAAGGGGCTGTGGCTGCAGGTGCGCGCCGACGCCGGTGTGCCGCAGCAGCTGCGCGGCGACGCGATGAAGCTGCGCCAGGTGCTGATCAACCTGCTGGGCAACGCATTGAAGTTCACCGAGCAAGGCCGGGTGACGCTGGAGCTGACGGCGCGTGCCGGGCGCAGCCCGCAGGGGCGGCATCTGCTGGAGTTCCGCGTGGCCGACAGCGGCAAGGGCATCGCGGCGGAGGAGCTGGCGCAGCTGAGCGAGGCGTTCGTGCAGGCCGAGGCCGGGCGGCGCCCGGCGCAGGGCAGCGGGCTGGGACTGGCCATCTGCCGCGGCTACGCGCGCCTGATGGGCGGCGAGCTGGAGCTGCAGAGCAGGGTGGGGCGCGGCACGACCGCGACCTTGCGCGTGCCGCTGCAGGAGTGCGAGGTGGCCCCGGGCGAGGCGCCGGCGCCGCGGCGCCGGCGCCCGCGCGGGTTCGAGGCGGGGCAGCCGGCTGCGCGCATCCTTGCCGTGGACGACAGCGAGGATGGACGGCGGCTGCTGCTGCGGCTGCTGCAGCCGCTGGGCTTCGAGGTGCGCGAAGCCGGCGACGGGCTGCAGGCGGTGGAGCAGTGGCGGCGCTGGCGCCCGCACCTGGTGTGCATGGACATCCGCATGCCGGTGATGGATGGTCTGCAGGCCGCGCAGCACATCAAGAGCGAAGCGGCACGGGGCGAGGCGCCGGTGATCGTTGCACTCACGGCGAACAGCTTCGACGAAGATCGCGAGCAGATCCTGGCCGCGGGCTGCGACGACTTCCTGCGCAAGCCGTTCAAGGAGGAGGAGCTGTTCGAGATCCTGGAGCGGCACCTTGGCGTGCGGTTCGCGCGCGATGGCGATGCGCAGCGGCAGGCGCATGCGGACGCGCCGGTGGACGAAGCGCGCATCCGCGGACTGCCTGCGGGCGTGCGCGATCCGCTGGTGGCCGCGCTGGAGCAGCTCGACGTGGACGCGGTCGAGCGCGCGATCGAGGCTGTCTTGCAGCACGACGCGGCCGTGGCCGCGGCGCTCGCGACGCTGGCGCAGCGCTTCGACTACGAGCGTCTGGAGAACCTGCTGCGCGGTGCATGAGCCTGCGGCGAGGACGGCGGTCACCCATCCGACATGTCGTCTGGCGTTGGTTGCCCGGCCGGCGCAGACTGTCGCAGCTGCTCCGCACGAGCGACGATGCCCTCGATGCGCTTGCGCATGTCGTTCGACCAACGCTCGGCGGCCTCCTGCGCAGCGTCGCTGGCTGCCTCCGGCGGCTCGCAGGCCGCAACCAGTGAGGCGCGACATGCCCGCAGGTCCGTGTGGAATTTCATCGTCTCCACGACATGCAGCAGGAATTTCTCCTGGTCGGGGGGCTCCAGGCCGTGCAGAGGCTGCGTCGCGATGGACAGCAGACCGGCCCGCCAGGATGGACCCTCTTTTGGCCACGCGCTGGCGGTGAAGAATTCTTCCATGATCGCGCCCCGGTCCGTCGAAACACAACATCGCGTGAGCCAGGACTCGAGCGCCGTGATCGTGACCATGATGTCGACGTCCGTGAACAGGCCCTAACCTGCAAGAGTTTCCAGTTCCTTCGCCGCACCGGCGCCGCCACAATCTGGCCATGCCCGATCCCCTCGCGCTACAGACGCTCTGCGGCCAACTCGACCGCGGAGAGATCCACCGTGGCGAGTTCCTTGACCAATTCACGCGGGAACTGGCGCTCGACATCGGCTGCTCTCGCGCCGCGGTGCGCCTGCTGGTCAACACGGGCAGCGGCGCCGTGCTGCGCTGCCTCGCGATCTTCGATGCCGGGCGCGACGCGATGGCGCAGGCCCCGGACTTGGCCGCCGGCCCGGCCGACGCCTACTTCGACGCGCTGCTGAGCGATGGCTGCGTTGTCGCGTCCGATGCGCGGAGCCATCCGGCCACGTCCATGTTGGGCCCCAGTTACCTGGAGCCGCAGGAAGTGCACTCCCTGCTCGATGTGAGCTTCTCGGTCAACGGTGTGCTGTACGGCACGTTCAGCTGCGAGCAGACCGGCACGGCGGCCGCATGGACGCCGCACCAGCTGAAGCGTCTGCGCGAGATCGGTTCGCGTGCCAGCTTGACGCTGATGCATGCGATCACCTCCGAAATCGACACCGCACCGGGCGCCTTATGGCAATCCAGCACGCCCAACCGGCTGATGACGATGCCGATGCCGCTGGATGCCGACGCGCTCGTCTACCGCGTCTCGCCCGAGCGCTCCTGACGCACCCTGTCGAGTACTTCGCACACCGCCCGCGCGCCCTCGACGATGCGCGGTCCCTGGCGCGTGATGAGGTCGCCCGGCACCGAGTACATCCACGCTCGCTTGACGGCCGTCAGCCCGCCGAAGCGCCGCCAGGTCTCGAAAGCGGCGTGCTGCGGATCGCGCCGCCATGCGGTTTCCGATGCAGGCGACTCCCGGGTCGTGAAGAACACCTCCGGATCGGCCGCAACGACGGACTCCGCCGACAACTGCGGCACGAGCTGCGGCAGGGCGCCGAACACGTTGCGCCCGCCGCACAACGCCATCACGTCGCTCGTCAGGTGATCGTCGTTCAATGTCATCAGCGGCTGCGACCACACCTGGAAGAACACCTTCACCGGCGCTGCGCCGGCGTGCCGGGCCCGCAGCGCCGCCAGTTCACGCCGCAGTTCGGCGGCCCGGGCCTGCGCCTGCGCCTCGTGGCCCAGCAAGGCGCCGATGCGCGACAGCGCGCCCGGCACGTCGTCGAGCCGGCGCGGTTCGAGATAGAAAAGGCGCAGCCCGGCAGCTTCGAGCTGCTCCAGTTCGCGCCCCTGGTTGCCGTGGTGCCAGACGAGGATCAGGTCGGGCTTCAGCGACAGGATGCGTTCGACGTCGAGCCGCTGGTAGTTGCCGATGCGCGGCACCTGCCTGGCCTCTTGCGGGAAGTTGCTGGTGTCCATCGTTCCGACCAGTGCGGCGCCGGCACCCACCGCGTAGACGAACTCGGTCAGGTTGGGCGCAAGCGTGATCACCCGCTCGGCCGGCCGCGCCAGCTCGACGCGGCGGCCCGCGTCGTCGACGTGCACGGCTGCGGCGGCGGCCTGAGCACACAGCGCGAGGAGAACGGCGAGCAGCTTCATCGCCGTCATTCTCGACCCGGCGCCGGGCGTGCCGGACCGACCCAGAAGCGTGTCTGGCCGCACACTTGAACCTGGTCGATCGGAACGCCGAAAGCATCCGACAACAGTGGCGGCGTCATTACCTCGTCGCGCCGGCCGGCGCGCGCAGCGCCTCGGCCGTCCAGCAGCACGGCGTGACTGGCCAGGTCCCAGGCAAGGTTCATGTCGTGCAGGCTCACGACCACCGAAGCGCCCTGCGCCGCGCGGCGCGTCAGCACGCCCAGCAGCAGCTGCTGATGGGCCAGGTCCAGGTGCGATGCGGGTTCGTCCAGCAGGATCAGCGGGGTGCTTTGAAGCAAGGCCGTCGCGACCGCGACGCGCTGGCGCTCGCCGCCGGACAGCTGGCGCACATCGGCGCGGGCCAGCGTATCGAGATCGAGCTCGGCCAGCACGCAGTCGAGCGCGTCGCGATCGTCGCCACCCGTGCTCCACCACGCACCCCGGCGGGTCGCAAGGCGGGCCGTCTCTTCGACGGTCGACGGGAACGGGTCGATCCAGAACTGCGGGCACCAGGCGCGCCAGTCGGCCAGCGCCTCGGGCCGCCACTCGCGCAACGGCATGCCCTGCAGCGCGACGTGGCCGCCGGCGATCGGGAACACCCCGGCCATCGCGGCCAGCAGCGACGACTTGCCGGCGCCGTTGGGGCCGAGCACCACCCAGCGCTCGCCGGCGCGAACGCCGAAGTCCAGCCCTTCGAACAACACCCGTCCGCGCACCGAGCCCCCGCCGCGCAGGCTCAGCGCATGGACGTCGCAGCGCAAAGCGTCCTTCATCGGCGCACTCCGCGCGGGCCGCGCAGCAGCAGCACCAGGAAGGACGGCACGCCGACCGCTGCCGCCAAGACGCCGACCGGCAACTGCACCGGCGCCACCACCGTGCGCGCGGCCGCGTCGGCCAGCACGACGAACGCGCCGCCGGCCAACGCGCTCGCCGGCAGCAGCCAGGGTGCATGCCGCAAGCCGAGCAGCCGCAGTGCATGCGGCGCCACGAGGCCGACGAAACCGATCGCGCCGCCGGTCGCCACGGCCGCGCCGGTGGCGAGCGCAGCGGCGAGCAGCACCTGCCGGCGCCGGCGCACCACCGGCACGCCGAGCGTGGCGGCCCAGGCGTCGCCGCGCGCGAGCCAGTCGAGCTGGTGCGCCCAGGGCCACGTGGCAGCCAGCGCCAACAGCAACGCGGTCCACACGGCGATCCAGTGCGTCGCGCCGTTGAGGTCGCCAAGCAGCCAGAACACCATGCCGCGCAATTGCACTTCGGGAGCAAAGGTCAGCAGCAAGGTGACGACGGCCGAGCCGGCGGAGCCGATCATCACGCCGATCAGCAGCAACGACACCGGCGCCTCCTGGTTCCCGCTGACGCCCGAACTCGTCAGCACGCGCCACGACAGCCCGAGCAGCAGCAGCGTGGCGCCGAAGGCGCCGAGCGACGCACCGGCGGCCACGCCCCAATGTGCCCACCACGCCGACACGGTGGCGGCGCCAATACCGCCGAGCAGCATCGCCGACAAAGCACCCACCGCGGCGCCGCTCGAGATGCCGAGCACGTAGGGATCGGCGAGCGCATTGCGCGTCAGCGACTGCATCAGCGCTCCAGCCAACGCGAGCGCCGCGCCGGCGCCAAAACCGGCCAACACCCGCGGCGCGCGGATCTGCCAGACGATCTCGGAAGCGGCGAACCCGAAGCCGGAGCTGCCGGCGGCAAGGCCGAGCAGCAGCGTGCCCAGCGCCGCCGCCACAAGGCACGCGACGACGCTGGCGGGGCGCGCGCAGACGCTCATCGCATCATGGCCTGGGCGACCAGGCGGCGCCGACGAAGAAGCCGCGCGGCCGGCCGTTGTAGCCCACCGTCGGTTCGTAGCGGCGATCGAACAGGTTGTCGATGCGCGCGGAGAGGGTCCATTCGGGCGCGACCGTCCAGTGCGCCGACGCATCGACGACGGTATACGACGGCAGCGTGAAGCTGCCGCCGTTGTCGAGCCGGTCACCGATGTAGCGCAAGCCCGCTCCCGCATGCCAGCGCGCCTGCTGGAAATCGGCACGCAACGCGAACTGCTGGCGCGCGCGCCGGATCGGCCGGGTGTCGGTGGCCTCGATCTTCGGGTCCTGGAACGTCGCTTCGCCGAGCAGCGTCCAGTGTCCGACAGCCTGCCGTGCCGTCAGTTCGAGACCCTGGTTTTTCACGCGATCATGGTTCTGTGGAACGAAGTTCTCGTCGTTCGCGATCTTGTCGCGATGGCGCACCGAGAAGAGCGTGGCTCGGTACAAGGCCACGGCATCTTGCCACTGGAGTCCGACTTCGACATTGCGCGAGCGCTCGGGCCGCAGGTCTGGATTGCTGCAGGCGAACGGCCCGCAATCGAAGAACAGGAAGTCCAGCGTCGGCGGCGTGAAGCTCGTCGAGGCGCTTGCGACCGCGCTGAGCCCGCCGCTCAACTTGAAAACGCCGCCCAGCAGGCCGGTGGTGGCGGACCCGAAATCGCTGGTGCGGTCATGGCGCAGATTGGCCTGCACCGATCCCCATGGGGCGTCGTAGGTGGTGCCGAGGCGCGCAACGTCGGTGTCCCTGTCGTTGCGGATGTAGCTCGCGCTGTCGGTCGACTGAGAGAGGCGCTCGAGGCCGAACTGCGCACGCCATCCCTCCGCAATGACGCCTTCGAGTTGCACCACGGCGCCTTCACTGTCGAGGGAGTTGTCGTTGACGAAACTGAAGCCGCCCACCACGGTGTCCTTGCGGCGCTCTTTCGATTGCGCCCACCGCCAGGACAGATTCAGCTTGGGTCCCAGTTCGTGCGCGCCGCGCAGCGTGGCACCGGTTTGCACGAGATGCTGCGTGTGCGTGTCGGTGGGCGCGCTGAACGACGATGCGCTGTCGTACTGCACCGTGCCGTCGATCCGGCGCAGATCGAGGCCGAGCAAGTGGCCGGTTGCCGGGCGAACATCGATGCCCAGCGTCGCATGGTCCCGCTCGTTGCCGTCGTCGTCCGGATTGGCCGTGGGCGCATTCGAGGCGCTGAAGCCGTCGGTGCGCTCCGTGCCGACCGCCAGCCTGCCGCTGACCGCCTCGCTGCCGGCACCGATGCTGGCGTTGAGCGATCGCGTACCGCGGTCGCCCGCGCCGCCGGACACCCGCGGCTGCACAGCGCCCGGCGTACCACGCCGCGTGAAGATCTGGATCACGCCGCCGGTGGCATTTGCACCGTACAGCGCCGACAGGTTGCCGCGCACGACCTCCACACGTTCGATCATGTCGGCCGGGATCTGTTGGATCAGCGCCTGGCCGCTGGCCACGTCGTTCAACGGCACGCCGTCGACCAGCACCAGGGTGTCGCGCGAGTCGGCACCGCGAATGCGCACGGCCGCCAGCGTGCCGGCGCCGCCCTGCTGTTCGACCAGCGCCGTGCCGAGCAGGTTGAGCACCTGCACGGCGTCGCGCGCGCCGGAGCGCTCGATGTCGCCGCGCGTGAGCACGCTGGTCGCAGCGATCTCGCTGCCGAGGGTGCGCGGCGTGCCGCTGCCGGTCACGGTGACCGGCTCGAGTTCGAAGCCCGGCGCCTGGGCCCACGACGCGGTATGGAAAGAAAGAATGGAGGACGCCGCGACGAACCACAGCGGCCGTGCGCGGAAAGCAAGTGTGTGCATGAATGAGAGAACGCATCAGGCGCCCGCGCCTGCTTCCCCGCGGGCTCAGGCCTCATGGTGCGACGCCTGAGCGCGCACCGCCTGTTGGCCGGTATCCGGGCTGACGGAGGCGACCCTTGCGACCTTCCCGGAGCGGTGAACCCCAGTGGTGTGTGCACAAGAGCGGAAGCGCTAACCTCGCGGTGGCGTCTTCGTCCGTCGTACCGTTGCGGGGGCAGCGCAGTTTCGGAACTTTCAGGTTCCGCCTGCTTCCCGTTTAACTGTGCCGGAATGAACACCCGGCACGGGCACCAACGATTCACATTGTAAGCACCCCCCTACAATCGAACTCTTACCGGCCAACGACCCTGCGCCATGTCGAAGCTCGAACAACTCGCCGACCGGGTGGAACGCCTGCTGTTGCGGCACGAGGAAGTCAAGCGCACCAGTGCGCTGCTGGAGCAGCAGCTCTCGGCTGTAACGCAGGAGCGCGACAACCTGCGCGCGCGGCTGAACACCGCCCGCGGCCGCATCGACGCGCTGCTCGAACGACTGCCCGAGGACAAGGTGATCGACGTCGGCAGCGGCAGCGGAGACGGCTCGTGATGAAGCAGCTCGAAGTGACCATCATGGGCCAGAGCTACATCCTCGGCTGCCCCGAAGGCGGCGAGCGTTCCCTGCTCGAAGCGGTGGGTAACGTCGACCGCGAAATGAGCGCAATACGCGATGCCGGAAAAGTCAAGGCAAGGGAACGCATCGCCGTGCTCGCGGCATTGAATCTCGCCTATGCGCTGGCCGAGCGGCCCGTTCCGCCGGTGTCAGCCTCTTCCGCCGCAAGCGGTAGCACGGACGTCGACGCGTTGATCCGGCGCATCGATCAAGCCCTTGGCGCCGACGGACAATTGCTGTGAAACGCGGCGCACGCGCGCGTAGAATCATCCGGTCCGTTGCGTTCGCGTGAGTCTTATATTTCCTTGAACCGATGCTCCTGTGAGCAAGGGCTTGGAACATACCCGGCAGGTGTGATCGTCTCGCGTCAGATGAACCCGAAGCCCGGTTGACCTCGCCCACCTGAACCCTGGGTTCAGGAATGCGGCTCACGGTTCGCGGCGGACACCCCGTTGCTTCCCCCTGCCCTTCCGTATGGCCTACTGGCTGATGAAGAGCGAGCCCGACGAGTGCTCGATCGACGACCTTGCGCGCGCGCCTTCGCAGACGGTGCCGTGGGTGGGCGTTCGCAACTACCAGGCGCGCAACTTCATGCGCGACCAGATGCAGGTCGGCGATGGCGTGCTGTTCTACCACTCGTCGTGCCCTGAACCCGGCATCGCCGGCATCGCCGAGGTCACGAGCACCGCCTACCCCGACGCGACGCAGTTCGATTCGAAAAGCCCCTACTTCGACGCCAAGGCCATGCGCGAAGAACCGCGCTGGCTGCACGTCGACGTGAAACTCGTGCGCAAGACGCACCTGCTGGCGTTGGCGCAAATGCGCGAGACGCCGTCGCTCGCGACGATGCAAGTGCTCAAGCGCGGCAACCGGCTGTCGATCACGCCAGTCACACCCCCCGAATGGCGCGCGGTGCTGCAATTGCTGGAAAAGGCATGATTCTCGGCCTCGGGTGGCCCCTTGTCTTCCAACTGCTCGTCCTCGGCTGCTTCACCGGATTCCTTGCCGGCCTGCTCGGCATCGGCGGCGGCATGCTGATGGTGCCGTTCATGACGCTGATCCTGTCCGCCCAAGGCGTTCCCGCGGTGCTGTCGGTGAAGATGGCGATCGCCACTTCGATGGCCACGATCCTCTTCACGTCGATCTCCAGCGTGCGGGCGCACCATGCGCGCGGCGGCGTGCGCTGGGACCTGGTGCGCACGCTGGCGCCGGGCATCGTCGCCGGCGGGCTGGTGGCGGGGGCCGGCGTGTTCGCGATCCTGAAGGGCACGACGCTCGCGCTTGTGTTCGCGGTGTTCGTCGGCTTCTCGGCCACCCAGATGCTGCTGAACAAGAAGCCGCACGCGAGCCGGCAGATGCCGGGCCCGGCCGGGCGTTTCGCCGCCGGCGGCATCATCGGCTTCGTCTCGGGGCTGGTCGGTGCCGGCGGCGGCTTCATCTCGGTGCCGTTCATGGCCTGGTGCAACGTGGCGATGCACACCGCCGTCGCGAC
Source organism: Piscinibacter sp. (assembly GCA_035513255.1). GTDB lineage: Bacteria > Pseudomonadota > Gammaproteobacteria > Burkholderiales > Burkholderiaceae_C > Albitalea. Next base: position 11,262 of record DATKCI010000213.1, read on the forward strand.
CAGCGCGGCGCTCGGGTTTCCGATTGCGCTGGCCAATACCGCCGGCTACGTTGTCGGCGGCTGGTCGCTGGAGAACCCGCTGCCGGGCAGCGTCGGCTACCTGTGGCTGCCGGCCTTGCTGCTCATCGGCGCAACCAGCGTGCTGTTCGCGCCGCTGGGCGCACGTGCGGCGCATGCAATGCCGGTGCAGCAGCTCAGGCGCGTGTTCGCGCTGATGCTGTACGCGCTTGCGGCCTACATGCTCTACAAGGCGATTCGCGGCTGAGGCGCCGATCGCTCCCGCCTACGCGGTGTCGAAGCGGATGCTCGCGAGCGTGACGTGATTGCCGCCGCGCCGCTGCGCCTCCTCGAGAGCGAGGTCGGCCGCTTGCATCAGTTCCTCTTGCGAGTGGGCGGTGTGCGGAAAACTCGAGACGCCCATCGACACGCTGAAGCCGAGGTCGCGCCCGTCGAGCACGACGATCTGGGTGGCGCATTGGCGGCGCAGGCCTTCCATGCGCGAATGGGCGGTGGCGAGCCCAACGCCCGACAGCAGGATCGCGAAGTGGTCCTCATCGAGACGGCACGACGCGTCCATCGCGCGCGTGTTGCCGCGCAGCAGCCGGCCCAGGGCTTCGAGCACGCGCGTGCGGGCCACGTCGCCGTGAGCGCGCACCTCGTCGGGTAGCGGATCCAGCGCGATGGACACCAGCGCGAACTCGCGGTGTTCGCGCGACGACAGGTCGACCTCGCGGCGCAACTGGTCGTCGAAATGCACCCGCTGATACAAGCCGGTCACGTTGTCGCGCAAGGCCTGGTCCTGGGTTTCGCGGCGCAGCGTTTCGCTGGCGATCTGCTGTTGCTCGAGCTGCTGCAAGGCCTTGGTCAGCTGCGCCTCGCGCTGGCGCGCGAGGGTGATCTCGACCCACACGCTGCACACGTGGCGCGGCGGTCCGCCGTCGGCGGTCGGAAGCGCGATGCGCGTCACGTTGAACTCGCGACGCTGGCGATCCCGTTCGATGCGGTGTTCGGTGGTGTACGGCAGGTTCTGGGCCAGGGCCGACTGGTCGGCGGTGCGCATCGGGGCGGCGAGCTCGGGGCCCAGCAGCTCGACGTCGGTGTGCGCCAGCAATTGCTCCGGTGACCGGCCGTAGAGGGCCGCCATGCGCAGGTTGACGTGGACGTAGCGGCCCGACGCGATGTCCTTGATGGCGAACGGCGCTTCGAGCCGCTCGACCAGACTCAGCAGTGCTGCGCCCAGCGCGCCGTCCGACAGACCGTGCGCGGCGACGAGTTCGCGTGAGCGTTCCACGAGTTCGGCGGGCGACGACTGCATCGTCTCTGTCATCAATATCGTTCCTTCGTCGGCGGCACCAGGGGCCCGCGTGATCTTTGTCCGGGGTCGCGCGGTTTGGCAAGCGCAGCCCGGCCGAACCGGACACGACCCCCCTAAATTGATGATAGCGGTCGCACCGGAACGCGGGTTGACCGGCGGCGCACCAAATGCCGAGAAGTTCACGACTGGCGCCGCCGCCGCGGAGCCGGCCGTCGAGCCAACAGCCGATCAGCCCATCAGCAGTTGCATGCTGCGTTCGTAACGCTCCGTCAGTTGCTCGAACAGCGCCAGCAAGGCTTCGCTGGCGTCGGCCAGCGCCGTGGATCCCTCGGCGGTCCGTGCGCCGGCCAACGCCGCCGTCATCGTGCGCCAGGTGCGCCCCGCCGCGTCGAGCGACTCATGGATCTCGCGGCTGGTCAACGGCGCGGATTCGAGAAACGCCAGCGCCTGCTCGAATTCGGACCGGCACTTGCCGGCATCGGCCGCCGCCGCCTGCGCCGCATCGCCGTTCAACAGCACCGCAAGCAGCGCCTGCTTGGCAAGCCGCTGGGAAAGCATGCGCTGACGTCCCGAGACGTTGATCACATGCAGGCTGGTCGCGGCGCCGGTGGCTTCCAGTTGCGTCACCAGCCGGTCCGCGTGCAGCAGCACACGTTCCGCCCATCCGTCGACCTCGGCCAGGCGCGCCGCATCCGGCGGCGTGCCGAGCACAGCCTTCAAGCCGGTCCACGGCACCAGCACGGCATCCAGCAGGTCGCCGTAGGTCGACCGGGACAGGCTCTTGCCCAGCGCCGACAAATTGGCGTCGATGCGCGCACCGGATTCGCTCAAGCGCGCGCCGGCCTCGGCCGGCTGGGCGCCCAGCACCTGGAGCGCATAGAGCTTCACCAGCCGCTGCGACAGCATGCGCAACTGGCCCGCTCGGTTCAGTGCCTCGGCGTCACGCGCCGCTTCTATCACTTGCCGCGAGACCTGGCCGACACGCCGATTGCTGTGCATCGACGCCACGCGCAGCAGGCCGAAGGCCTCTTCTTCCGACAGCGGGCGCGAGCGCATCAGGATGCCCTTGGCGCGATCGACGAGCTTGCGCTCCTCGAAGCGATGGGACAGGTCGGCCAGCTCGGCCCGCAGTTTCTGCTCGTGGGCGAAGCGCGTCCGCGCGAGGTGGACCAGCGAGCGCAGCCGCGAAGGCGCATAACCGTTGACGACATAGGCATGCACACCGGCTTCGATCGCGCGCTTCATCCTGTCGGCATCGGTATCGATCGTGAACACCAGCAACGGCCGGGCTGCCGTGGCGAACAGCGCCGCCGCAAGCGCCAGCAGCTCGTCGTCCGCGGTGGGCTCATGCATGACCACGATGTCCGGCGCCCGTTTCGCCGCTTCCTGCACCAAGTTGCTACGCTGCGCTGCACCAATCACGTGAATCCCGGCCGCTTCCAGGTCCTCGCTGAGGGCGGGGGCGGAGGGCGACGACGGGGTGAGAACGAGGCAGGAAATCATGTCGGCAGCGGGCTTGCACGGGGGGAGCGGCAGCGCTAGGCGCCGCCAGGACCGAACCATAGCAGTCCAGGCGACCGCCCCACTGGCACGTTCCTTGCGATGACCTGCGCTCGGGTGTGACGCTGCACCCGGGCGTTGCCTTCGCACGGCAGCCATGCTCACGACGCTGTGAGTACTCATGTGCCTCCCCTCCGGTACGAACGCCGGAGCTTCCCGCTGGAGACCATGACCCTCATGTCCGACTTCAAGACTTTCGCTCGCGCCGGGCATTGGCCCACCTTATTCGCGTCGTTCCTGTACTTCGACTTCTGCTTCGCCATCTGGGTGCTGAACGGTGCGATGGCGCCGTTCATCAGCGAAAGCTTCGAGCTCTCGGCCGCGCAGAAGGGCTTCATGGTGTCGGTGCCGATTCTTGCCGGCGCGCTGATGCGCTTTCCGCTGGGCGTGCTGGCGCAGTACATCGGACGCAAGAACGCAGCGATGGTCGAGATGGCGCTGATCATCGTCGCGCTGGTCTTCGGCTTCGTATTCGTGGAGAGCTACGACGGCGTGCTCGCGATGGGCGTGCTGCTGGGCATCGCCGGCGCGAGCTTCGGCGTGGCCTTGTCGCTCGGCTCGGGCTGGTACCCGCCGAAGTACAAGGGCCTCGCAATGGGCATCGCCGGCGCCGGCAACTCGGGCACCGTGCTCGCGGTGCTGTTCGCGCCGCCGCTCGCGATGAAGTTCGGCTGGCAGGCGGTCTACGGACTGGCCGCATTCACGATGCTGCTGCCGATGGTCGTGATGTGGTTCGCCGCCAAGGAGCCGCCCGACCGCGAGCGCCAGACCTTCCGCGAGCACACCGCCTGCCTGTTCGAGAAGGACGGCTGGGCGTTCAGCCTGATCTACATCGTCACCTTCGGCGGCTTCATCGGGCTTGCGAGTTTCCTGCCGACCTACTTCCACGACCAGTTCAGCGTCACCAAGGTCGAGGCCGGCCAGCTGACGATGCTCGCCACGCTGATGGGCTCGGCCGTGCGCGTCGTCGGCGGCTACATCTCGGACCGCATCGGCGGCATCAACACCCTGAGCGGCGTGCTGGTGCTGGTCGCGGTGACGCTCGTGATGTGCGGCTTTGCCGGCAGTTCGGTCGCGATCACGACACTGCTGTTCATGCTGTGCTTCGCCGCCTTGGGCGCCGGCAACGGCGCGCTGTTCCAGCTGGTCCCGCTGCGCTGGCCGATGACGACCGCGGTGGCCGGCTCGATGATCGGCGAGATCGGCGCGCTGGGCGGCGGCTTCCTGCCCAACGCGATGGGGCAGTCCAAGCAGATCGCCGGCACCTACCTGTGGGGCTTCGTCTCGTTCGCGGTGCTCGCGCTCGCGATGCTCGCGATGCTGCGGCTCGTGCAGATTCGCTGGACGCGCACCTGGGCCGAAAAGGGGGGTCGCGCTCGCGCCGAGGTCCACCCGTCGCCGGCGCCGGCCGGCCGCGTTCAGGCGAAGGCCTGAGGCCCCCGCGATGCGTCGACACCCGACACGGCCGCTTAGCCCGGATGCAATCCGGAGCAGCGGCGTTCAGCACAGGCACAACCCCGGATTGCATCCAGGCTACGGGTCATCGTGGCAGGAACAGCAGCCAGTACACCAGCAGCGCGTTGAACAGCAGCGAGACGCCGAGTCCGATCTTCCACAGCGCGGTCGGATCGCGTGCGACCAGCGGCGTGGCGCCGTGGGCGGGAAGCGGGCGGGCCGCGCCGCGCTCGAGCGCGAGCACCATCTCCTCGGCGGTTTCGAAGCGCTGCCGCGCGTCGAGCGCGATCGCCTTCAGCACCACATGGTCAAGCCAGATCGGCACGTCGGGCCGCAACCGCGAAGGCGGCTTGGGGTCGCGTCGAAAGCGCCCCGACTGATACGGCTCGACCTCGCCGTAGGGCAGCTTGCCGGTCAGCCACTGGTACAGCGTGACGCCGAGCGCGTAGAGATCGCTGCCCGCGTCGGCCGGCACATGCGCTTCGCCGGCCCATTGCTCGGGGTTCATGTAGCTGGGCGTGCCGGCGTGCAGTGTGCGCAGCGCGCGCGGCTCGCTGCCGGAGATCGCGACGCCCAAGTCGAGCACGCGCCAGCGCCCGTCGTCGCCCAGGTGCAGGTTGCCGGGCTTCAGATCGCGGTGGATCACGCCGTGCCGGTGCAGGCGGCCGAGCGCACGCGCGACGGCGAGCGTGCCGTCGACGATGTCGGGCACGTCGAAGCGCCGGCCGTCGCCCATCATCTGCTCCAGCGTGCGGCCGGGATGCCAGTCGAACACCGTGTAGAAGGCGGTTGCGTCGGGCACTTCGCGCACCCGCACGAAGGCGGCGTCGCCGTGATCGCCCGATCCGGGCGCAACGCGGCTGCCGAGCCAGGCCTCGTGCGCCAGCATCGCGCGTTCCTCGCGGTCGCCGGCACGCGCCTCGTGCAGCGTCTTCAGCGCGACCAGCTCGTGGGTGTCGCTCGCTCTCGCCTGGTAGAGCCGGTGCACGCCGGTGTTCGCGATCTGGCCGGTGATCGTGAAGCGATCCAGCCGGTCACCGACCTTCAGCCGCGCCGGCACCGGCAGTTGGCGACCCTGCAGCAGGCTGTCCTCGAGCCGTCCCTGGGCGAGCCCTCGCACGCGCAGCACGAGGGCGGTCGCGTTGTCGCGGCTGCCGGCCGCGAGCGCGGCCATCACCAGCGCCTGGCTCGCGGTCTGCGCATCGCCTTCGCGCGCCAACGCAGCGAGCCGCGAGCGCTTGAGCACGCCATGCACGCCGTCGGTGGTCAGCACGAACACATCGCCGATGTGCAGTTCGCCTTGCAGGAAGTCGATGCGCACGCGATCGTCCAGCCCGACCGCGCGGGTCAGGCGGCTTCGCTGGTCGGGATGATCGAAACAATGGTCCTGGCTGAGCTGCACACACTCGCCGTCGGGCCCGCCGCGCAACAGCCACGCGCGCGTGTCGCCGACATGCGCGATCGTGAACGCGTGGCCACGCAGCACCAGCGCGGTGACGGTCGTCATCGCCGCGCCGCCTTCGTGGCCGCGCCCTTGCCGGCGCCGGTTATGGTCGGCGAGCCACGCGTTCTGCGCGCCGATCAGGCGATCGAGCACGACGGTGGTGTCCCAGGTGTCGGGGCAGCCGAAGTAGTCCTGCACGACGCTCATCACGGTGGTCTGCGCGGCTTCGAGGCCGCGGCCGCCGGCGGACACGCCGTCGGCGATGGCCGCGACCAGTCCGCGCGCCTCATCCTGGGGCGCCGGCTGCACCGAAGCAGCGAAGTCCTCGTTGGTTTCCCTCGGGCCCTTCAGGCTGAAGTGGCCGATCTCGACGTCAAAGCTCATGTTCGCAACCGATCCACGCATGCAATCGGGCCGATCACAAGCAGTCGGTGCGATTGTCCGGCAAGACGATCGATGCCCATGAACGGTGCGAACCCGACGTGGTGCGATGCACCTGAACTGGCACCTGGCTTGCTAACAACCCCCTCGACACGCGACACGCGGAGAGCCCGATGAAGAAGATGAAGTTGGTGATGGTAGGCAACGGCATGGCCGGCGTGCGCACCCTGGAAGAGCTGCTGAAGATCGCTCCCGATCTGTACGACATCACGGTGTTCGGCGCTGAGCCGCACCCGAACTACAACCGCATCCTGCTGTCGCCGGTGCTTGCCGGCGAGCAGACCCTCGAAGAGATCGTGCTGAACCCGGTCTCGTGGTACGAAGAGAACGGCATCCACCTTCAGCTCGGCAAGAAGGTGATCGGCGTGGACCGCAAGCGGCGCATCGTGCAAGCCGAGGACGGCAGCGAGGCGGAATACGACCGGCTGCTGCTGGCCACCGGCTCCAACCCCTTCATCCTGCCGGTGCCGGGCAAGGACCTCGACGGCGTGATCGCCTACCGCGACATCGCCGACACCAACACGATGATCGAGGCGGCCACCAAGTACAAACATGCGGTGGTCATTGGCGGCGGCCTGCTCGGCCTCGAAGCGGCCAACGGCCTGATGCTGCGCGGCATGCAGGTGACCGTCGTGCACATCATGCCGTGGCTGATGGAGCGCCAGCTCGATGACGTGGCCGGCGGCCTGCTGCGCAAGTCGCTCGAAGACCGCGGCCTCAAGTTCATGATCGGCGCGCAAACGCAGGCGCTGATCGGCGACAAGAACGGCCGCGTGATGGCGGTGCAGTTCAAGGACGGCACGGAGATTCCCGCCGACCTCGTCGTGATGGCCGCCGGCATCCGCCCCAACACCGAGCTCGCCGAAAAGATCGGCATCCATTGCAATCGCGGCATCGTCGTCTCCGACACGATGCAGACCATCACGGACCCGCGGGTGTATTCGGTGGGCGAATGCGCGGCCCATCGCGGCATCGCCTACGGTTTGGTCGCGCCGCTGTTCGAACAAGGCAAGGTCTGCGCGACGCACCTGGCCGAGTTCGGCATCGGCCGCTACACCGGCTCGCAGATCAGCACCAAGCTGAAGGTCACCGGCATCGACCTGTTCTCGGCCGGCGACTTCATGGGCTCGGCCTCCGGCCGTCCAGAAGACCGCGACTGCGAGGAGATCGTGATGAGCGATCCCGTCGGCGGCGTCTACAAGAAACTCGTCATCAAGGACGACAAGCTGATCGGCGCCTGCCTTTACGGCGACACCGTCGACGGCTCGTGGTACTTCAAGCTGCTGCGCGAGGGCCGCAGCATCGGCGACATCCGCGACAAGCTGATGTTCGGCGAATCGAACATCGGCGACACCGGCCACGAAGGCCACAGCAAGGCGGCGGCGATGGCCGACGCCGACGAGGTCTGCGGCTGCAACGGGGTGACCAAGGGCACGATCTGCAAGGCGATCAAGGAGAAGGGCCTGTTCACGCTCGACGAGGTGCGCAAGCACACGAAGGCGAGCGCGTCGTGCGGCTCCTGCACCGGTCTCGTCGAGCAGCTGCTGATGTTCACCGCCGGCGGCGACTACTCCAAGGCGCCGACGAAGAAGGCGATGTGCGGCTGCACCGACGCGAGCCACCAGGACGTCCGCGACGTCATCCGTGACGAGCACCTGCTGACGATCGACGGGGTCTACGCCCGCATGAACTGGCGCACGCCCAACGGCTGCTCGGGCTGCCGCCCGGCGATCAACTACTACCTGATCAGCACCTGGCCGAAGGAAGCGAAGGACGATCCGCAGTCGCGCTTCATCAACGAGCGCAGCCACGCCAACATTCAGAAGGACGGCACCTATTCGGTGATCCCGCGCATGTGGGGCGGCGAGACGACGGCCGACGAGTTGCGCCGCATTGCGGACGCGGTGGACAAGTACAAGATCCCGACCGTCAAGGTCACCGGCGGACAGCGCATCGACCTTCTGGGTGTGAAGAAGGAAGACCTGGTTGGCGTCTGGAAGGACATCGGCATGCCGTCGGGCCACGCCTACGCGAAGGCCTTGCGCACCGTGAAGACCTGCGTCGGGTCCGAATGGTGCCGCTTCGGGACGCAGGACTCCACGCAAATGGGCAAGGACCTCGAGCGCGCTCTGTGGCGCATGTACGCCCCGCACAAGGTCAAGCTCGCGGTCTCCGGCTGCCCGCGCAACTGCGCCGAAGCCGGCATCAAGGACGTCGGCGTGATCGGCGTCGATTCGGGCTGGGAGATCTACGTCGCCGGCAACGGCGGCATCAAGACCGAGGTTGCGATGTTCCTCTGCAAACTGAAGACGGCCGAGGAGGTGCTGGAGTACAGCGGTGCCTTCCTGCAGCTGTATCGCGAGGAAGGTTGGTACCTCGAGCGCACGGTGCACTACGTCGGACGGGTCGGGCTGGACTACGTGAAGAAGAAGATTCTCGAAGACGACGCCGGCCGCAAGGCGCTGTGGGAGCGTCTGCAGTTCTCGCTCGACGGCGAGCCGGATCCGTGGTTCGAGTTCGACAAGGCGACGGTGGACACCCGGCAGTTCGTGCCGGTGGAGCTTGCCCAATGAGCAGGCGCGGCTTCATCGCGGGTTCGGTGGCAGGTTTCGGTCTTGCTTGGCTGCCTGCCGCTTCAAGGGCGCAGGTGATCGACCTCAACGACGCGATCAACAAGGCCGGGCGCCAGCGCATGCTCAGCCAACGCATGGCCAAGAGCTATTTCGCCGTCGGCCAGGAGGTCGAGCTCGAACTCGCCGACCGCACCCTCGCCGCGTCGATGGCCTTGTTCGATCGGCAACTCGTCGAGCTGAAGGTCTTTTCGCCGCTGCCGGAGATCAAGGCCACCTATTCCCAGCTCGAATCGTCGTGGAGCGACTACAAGGCCGCGCTGGTCGGGTCCAGGCCCGACAAGGCACAGGCCGAGCAGGTCATCGCGTTGGCGGGCAAGGTGCTCGGCCTGGCGAACACGGGCACCGGCCAGCTGGAGAAAGTGTCCGGCAAGTCGGTCGGCAAGCTCGTCAACATCGCCGGGCGCCAGCGCATGCTGAGCCAGCGAATGGCGGCCTTCTATTTCAGCGCGAGCTGGGGCGTGCAGGCGCAGATGTCGACGGCGGAGATGAACAAGGCGCGAGAGGACTTCATCGCCGCGCACGAGCTGCTGAAGAAGGCGCCCGAAGCCACGCCGGCCATCAAGGCCGAACTGGAACTCGCCGAAATGCAATGGGGCTTCTTCGATTCCGCGCTGCGCACGCTGAAGCCGGGCACCTCCGACAAGCGCGGCATGACCAACGTCTTCACGACCAGCGAACGCATCCTTCAGGTGATGGACAGCGTGACCGGCATGTACTCGAAACTGGGCTGAACCCATGAGCCACTGGAAATCCATCTGCCGCATCGACGACATCCCGGTCCTCGGTGCACGCCGTGTCGCACGCGACCAGGGCACCGCCGTCGCGGTATTCCGCAACGCCGAGGACAAGGTCTTCGCGCTGCTCGATCGCTGCCCGCACAAAGGCGGCCCGCTCAGCCAGGGCATCGTCTTCGGCGAGAGTGTGGCCTGCCCGCTGCACAACTGGACGATCGGCCTGGCCGATGGCTGCGCGAAGGCGCCGGACGAAGGCTGCACGGTCAAGTTCAGCGTGAAAGTCGAAGGCGGCACGGTGCACCTCGATCTCGACGAGTTGAACAGCCTGGCGCTCGGCGAGGCCCAAGCAACGGCATGACCGCGTCGGCTCCGGCCCCCACCGAAACCCGCTCCACCTGCCCCTACTGCGGTGTCGGTTGCGGCGTGATCATCGAGGCGCAAGGCCGGCAGATCACCGGCGTGCGCGGCGACCCCGATCACCCCGCCAACTTCGGCCGCTTGTGCAGCAAGGGCAGCACGCTGCACCACACCGCCGCGCAGGCCGTCACGCTGCAGACGCGGCTGCTGCATCCGCAAATGCGTGCGCGGCGCGGCGAAGCGGCGCAGCCGGTGGCCTGGGACCATGCACTGGACCTCGCCGCCGACCGCTTTCATCGCGTTATTCGCGACCACGGCCCCGACGCCGTCGGCTTCTACATCTCCGGCCAGCTGCTGACCGAGGACTACTACGTCTTCAACAAGCTCGCCAAGGGCCTGATCGGCACCAACAACGTCGACACCAATTCGCGGCTGTGCATGAGCAGCGCGGTCGCCGGCTACAAGCTGACGCTGGGCGCCGATGCGCCGCCGGCATGCTACGACGACCTGCAGCATGCGAACACGCTGTTCATCGCCGGCTCCAACACCGCGTTTGCGCATCCGATCCTGTTCCGCCGCATCGAAGATGCGAAGCGCGCCAACCCGTCGCTGAAGATCATCGTCGCCGACCCGCGGCGCACCGAAACGGCCGAGGCCGCCGACCTGCACCTGCAGATCCTCCCGGGCACCGACGTGGCGCTGTTCAACGGCATGCTGCACCTGATGCTGTGGGAAGGCCTGGTCGACCACGCCTACATCGCCGCCCACACGACCGGCTTCGAAGCCCTGCGCGACCGTGTGCGCGACTTCGCTCCGAAAGACGTCGCCAAGTTGTGCGGCATCCAGGAAGACGCACTGGTGCAGGCGGCACGCTGGTTCGCCGGCAGCGGACCGACGCTGTCGCTGTACTGCCAGGGCCTGAACCAGAGCAGCAGCGGCACGCTGAAGAACGCGGCGCTCGTGAACCTGCACCTCGCGACCGCCCAGATCGGCAAGCCCGGCGCCGGCCCGTTTTCGCTGACCGGCCAGCCCAACGCGATGGGCGGGCGCGAAGTCGGCGGCCTGGCCAACCTGCTGAGCGCGCACCGCGACCTGGCCAATGCCGAGCACCGCGCCGAAGTCGCCCGGCTGTGGGGCGTGGACGAGGTGCCTGCTGCGCCGGGCAAGACCGCGGTCGAGATGTTCGAAGCCGCCGCCGACGGCCAGATCAAGGCGCTGTGGATCGCGTGCACCAACCCTGCCCAGTCGATGCCCGACCAGAAAACCGTTCGCCGCGCGCTGGAGCGTGCCGAGTTCGTCGTCGTGCAGGAGGCCTTTTCGACGACCGCGACCTGCGCCTATGCGCACCTGCTGCTGCCCGCGTCCACCTGGGGTGAAAAGGACGGCACGGTCACCAACAGCGAGCGGCGCATCAGCCGCGTCCGCGGCGCCGTGTGGGCGCCCGGCGAGGCACGCCACGACTGGGTCATCGCATGCGCGTTCGCGCATCGCCTGGAGGCTCGGCTGCGCCCCGGCCAGCCGACGCTGTTCCCCTATCAAAGCGCCGAATCGGTCTGGAACGAGCACCGCGAGTCGACACGCGGCCGCGACCTCGACATCACCGGCCTGAGCTATGCGCAGCTCGACGCGGCGCCCGCACAGTGGCCCTTTCCCGAGGGAGCAAGCGCCGGCCGTGCTCGCCTCTACGAAGACGGCCTCTTCCCGACCACCGATGGCCGCGCGCGCTTCGCCGACACGCCGCACGAGAATCTCGCCGAACCACGAGACGCCCGCTATCCGTTCTCGCTGAACACCGGCCGCCTGCGGGACCAGTGGCATGGCATGAGCCGCACCGGCACCCTCGGCCGGCTGTTCGGCCACGTGCCGGAACCGGCGATCGAGATGCATGCGCAGGACCTGGCTCGCCTGCGGCTCGCCGAGGGCGACCTCGTGCACGTCACGTCGCGCCGCGGCTCCTTGGTGCTGCCGGTGCAGGCCAGCACCCAGGTCGCGCCGGCCCAGGCCTTCGTCGCGATGCATTGGGGCGAAGAGTTCGTCTCGGGCCGCACCAGCACCGGCGAGCGAATGGCGGGCGTCAACGCCCTCACCTCGCCCGCCTTCTGTCCGCGCTCCAAACAGCCCGAGCTGAAACACGCGGCCGTGAAGATTCTGAAGGCCGAGCTGCCGTGGCGCCTGCTCGGCGTGGCCTGGTTGGCGGAGGACCATGCGCTGCTCGCGCGCGAACAGTTGCGTGAGCTGATGTCTGCATTCGCCTTCGCCGCCTGCGTGCCGTTCGGGCGCGAGCGCACGGGCTTGCTGTTTCGCGCCGCCGCCTACGAGGCCGCGCCGGACGAGGTGCTGCAGCGCATCGAGCGGCTGCTCGGCCTCGATGGCGACGGCGTTCTGCACTACGCCGACAAGCGCCGCGGACAGCGGCGCAGCATGCGCCTGGTCAAGCAGGGGACCGATGCGCGGCTCGAGGGCTTTGTGTTGGCCGGCGACATCAGCGCCGAAGCGTGGATCAAGACCGTGCTGCAGGAGGAGCTGCCGGCGCAGGCCTATGGGCGGCTCCTGCTCGTGCCGGGCGCGGCGGCGCCGCGGGCGGTGGCCGCCAAAGGCCGGCAAGTCTGCAGTTGCTTCAACGTCAGCGAGCCCGAGATCGCTTCGGCACTCGGCCGCTGCAGCGGTTCCGCCGATTCGCAGCTGCAGCAGCTGCAGGACACGCTGAAGTGCGGCACGAACTGCGGCTCCTGCCTGCCCGAGCTCAAGCGCCTCGTCCGCCTGCGGCAGCAAGCCGCCTGAACGATGCGGCACACTCCGCGGGTCTGTCAGCGGATGTGTGCAAGCCAACGGCCCGGGCCTGAAACTTGCCTCGCTGCACGGCGGGAGACAAGATGAGCATCGCCCCCTACATCAAGGAAATCGGCCGCGGCAAGGATGGCGCGCGGTCGCTGACGCAAGAGCAAGCCTACGACCTGATGAGCCAGGTGCTCGACGGCCGCGTGACCGACCTGGAGGTCGGCGCCTTCGCGATCGCGATGCGCATCAAGGGCGAGACCACCGACGAACTGGCCGGCTTTCTCGAAGCCGTGCAGGAACGCTGCGTGCCGTTGCGCCCCGCCGCACCGATGGTAGTGCTGCCCTCCTACAACGGTGCGCGCAAGCTGCCCAACCTCACCGCACTGCTCGCGCTGCTGCTGGCGCAGGATGGCGTGCCGGTGCTGGTGCATGGGCCCGCGCGCGATCCGGGCCGCGTGACCAGCGCCGAGATCTTTCACGACCTCGGTCTGCCGATCGCCCACGACGGAAGCGACATTCCGCATGCCTGGGCGCGCCAGGAACCGGTGTTCATCACCACCGAAGCGCTGTGCCCGCCGCTGGCGCACCTGCTCAGCGCGCGCTGGGTCATCGGCCTGCGCAATCCGGGGCACACGGTCGCCAAACTGATCGACCCGACCCGCGGCGGCGCGGCGCTGCGCGTGTGCAACTACACCCATCCCGAATACGGCAAGGCGCTCGCGACCTTCTTGCAGCACACCCGGGCCACCGCAATGCTGTTGCGCGGCACAGAAGGCGAGCCGGTGGCCGACCCGCGCCGCCTGCCCAAGCTCGACGTTTTCGTTCATGGCGTGGCACGGCCGGAACTCTCCGCGGCGGCGCAGGAAGGCGTGCTGACCGAGCTGCCGGTGCTGCCGCGCACCACCGACGCGGCCACGACCGCGATGTACATCCAGTCGGTGGTCAGCGGCGAGAAGCCGGCGCCGGCCTCGCTGATGCGGCAGGTCGAGTGCATCCGGCAAGCCCTGGGCCAATGGACTCAGCGCCAGCTGGCCGAGATGACCGCCTAGAACACGTCTCCCGGTCTCGCATAATTGCGGCCGGACGAAGGGGGACGGGGATGCGAGAGTTCGAAAAACTGAATCGACTGACCGAAACGCACGGCGAGCTCAGACCCGGCCACGGGATGATCTCCGGCGTGATCGCACTGGCGCTCGCGATCCTGTGCTTCCTCGGCGTGCTCGCCTTCCACTTCCCCGAGTACCTGACCACGCCGCAACTGCGCAAGTCGTACGACGTCGACCTGATTCGCCAGCTGATGTACTGGTCGATGGTGATCGCGGGCGGCATCGCGCTGTTCAACACCGTCTTCGGCCGCGCGCGGTGGCTCGCCTTCGGCGCCTTCGCGCTGATCGCGCTGACCTTGCTGCTCGGCGGACACAAGGTGCCGGTGAACGACTTCGCCGACGACACGCCCTACATCGGCCTCGACTGGTTCATCCTCGATCTGCTCGGCTCCGCGCTGATCTTCGTCTTCATCGAGAAGCTGTTCGCGCTGCGCCGCGACCAGCCGGTGTTCCGCCCGGAATGGCAGACGGACCTGCACCACTTCATCGTCAACCACATGGTCGTCGGCTTCGTGCTGCTGGCGACCAACCTGCTGGTGCACAAGCTGTTCGGCTGGGCGGCGAAGGATGGCGTTCAAGGCTGGGTCCAGGGACTGCCTTTCCCGCTGGCCGTCCTGCTGATCGTCCTCGTCGCCGACCTGGTGCAGTACTGGACCCACCGCGCGTACCACGAGGTGCCGCTGCTGTGGCGGCTGCATGCGGTGCACCACAGCGTGAAGAGCATGGACTGGCTGGCCGGCTCGCGGCAGCACATCCTCGAGCTGCTGATCACACGCACGCTCGTGCTCGCGCCGATCTTCGTGCTCGGATTCTCGAAGGAAGTCATCGACGCCTACATCGTCGTCGTGGGCTTCCAGGCGGTGTTCAACCACGCCAATGTCAGCGTGCGGCTCGGGCCGCTGCGCTACCTGATCGTCACGCCCAACTTCCACCACTGGCACCACTCGCAGGACGACGAGGCGATCGACAAGAACTACGCGGCGCACTTCGCGTTCCTCGACCACCTGTTCGGCACCGCGGTGCAGTCGGAGCGGGACTGGCCGGCGCGCTACGGCGTGGTCGGCGACTACGTTCCGAACGGGTTCTGGAGGCAGTTCAAGTTCCCGTTCCTGTGGAACGGAAAGTAGCCCGGATGCAATCCGGGGACGGCACAGAGCGAAGGCACAACCCCGGATTTCCTCCGGGCTACGGCAAGGCCCTTTTCGCCGACAGCGAAAGGATCACCGCCGCCAGCACGATCGTGAACAACCCGAGCGTCAGCGATTGCGCCTGCGCGATCAGACCGATCAGCGGCGGACCGGCCATCATGCCGAGGTAGCCGAGCGACGACACCGCGGCAATCCCGTGCGCCGGCGTCACGCCAGGCACCCGCGCCGCGGCGCTGAACAGCACCGGTACGACGTTCGCGAAGCCCAGGCCCACCAGCGCGAAGCCGATCAGCGCGACGATCGGGTGCGGCACCAGCAGCGCGAGCGCCATGCCTGCGGCGCCCAGTGCCCCGCTCAGGCGCAGCAGCAGCACCGACGCGAGCCGTGCGCGCACCCAGTCGCCGCCGAAGCGCGCCGCCGCCATCGCCGCGCTGAAGCTCGCGTAGCCGAGCGCTGCAGTACCGGCGTCGCTGTGCAGCTCCTGCCGGATGTAGAGCACGCTCCAGTCGTACATCGCGCCCTCGGCAATCAGCCCGAGCGCGGCCAGCAGGCCGATCAGCGCCAACGCGCCGCGCGGCAGACTCAGCGGCAGGCCCGCCGCAGTCGTGGCCTCCATCCGAAGCATCGCCGCGGATCCCGCGCCGATCACGACGAGCCCGAACAGCGCGGCGCCCAGCAGGTGCTGCTGCGGGCCGACGCCGGCGGCCAGCAGCGCCCCGCCCGCCGCGGCGCCGGCCATGCCACCGAGGCTGAACATGCCGTGAAAGCCGCTCATCAGCGCACGACCGCTGCGCCGCTCGATCTCGCTGGCCTCCGCGTTGATCGCCACGTCGAAGAGGCTGCTGGCCATGCCGTAGACCAGCATCAGGCCGATCAACGCGACGTAGACGTCGAATGCCACCAGTGCCGCGATGCACACGGCGCAGGCGAGTCCGGTGGCGAGTACGACGCCCCGTGGGCCGTGCCGTCCGACCAGCCGGCCGGCCTGCAGCAAGGCGAGCAAGGCGCCGACGCCGGCGGCGAGCATTGCCAGCGCGAGCGCGCTCTCGTCGAGCCGGAAATGCGCCTTCACGGTCGGCACGTGCACGCCCCAAGTGGCGAACAGGCCGCCGGCCACGAAGAACTGCGCCCGAACGCCCCACGCGGCGTGGGACAAGGTGCGGGCCGAGTCGGCGCTCACGGGGATCGAGGACATCGGAAGGTGCTTGAAAGCGCTTCCACAGCGCGAAGCAGGCGATTCTAGGGACTGCCGCACGCGCCACCGGGCGCAGGGTCTTCGCGCTGCGGCATGCGGATAATCCGCGCCATGCAATCCTTCGATGCCGTCGTCGTCGGCGCCGGCGCGGCGGGGCTGTTCTGCGCCGGTGTGGCGGGCCAGCGCGGGCTTCGGGTGCTGCTGATCGACCACGCGGACAAGCTCGCCGAAAAGATCCGCATCTCGGGCGGCGGGCGCTGCAACTTCACGAACCGCGACGCCGGGCCGGCCCAGTTCCTGTCCGCCAACCCGCACTTCTGCCGCTCGGCGCTGGCGCGCTACACCGCACAGGACTTCATTGCGCTGGTGCAGCGCCACCGGATCCCGTTCCACGAGAAGCACAAGGGGCAGCTGTTCTGCGACGGGTCCAGCGACGAGATCATCGCGATGCTGCTGCGCGAATGCGAACAGGGCGCCGTGACGCGCTGGCAGCCCTGCGCGGTGCACGAACTGCGGCGCGGCGCCGAGGCCTTCGAGCTGGCGACCGACCGCGGCCCGGTGCGTGCCGCGCGCGTGGTCATCGCGACCGGCGGGCTCTCGATTCCGAAGATCGGCGCCAGCGACTTCGGCTACCGCATTGCCCGGCAGTTCGGCCACCGCATCGTGGAAACCCGCCCCGCCCTGGTGCCCCTGACCTTCGATGCCGCCGCATGGGCGCCCTTCGTACCGCTGGCCGGCCTGTCGCTGCAGGCCCGCGTGCAAACCGGCAGCGGGAAGGCACGCGGCGAGTTCCTCGAAGACCTGCTGTTCACCCACCGGGGCCTGAGCGGGCCGGCCATCCTCCAGATTTCCACCTATTGGCAGCCGGGGTCGCCGATCCGGCTCGATCTGGCGCCGGCCGATGATCTCGGCGCGCGGCTCGTGGCCGCGAAGAACGGGTCGCACCGGAAACTCGTCAACGAACTGGCCGATCTGCTGCCTCGCCGGCTCGCGGACACGTGGCTTGCAAGCCACCGGGAATTGTCCGACCGCCCGCTGCCGGACATCCGAGACCGCGACCTGCAGCAGCTTGCGAGTGCACTCCAACGCTGGGAGTTGCTGCCGTGCGGGTCGGAGGGCTACCGCAAGGCCGAGGTGACCGCAGGCGGCGTCGACACGCGCGAGCTCAGCTCGCAGTCGATGGAAAGCCGGCTCGTGCCGGGCCTTCACTTCATCGGCGAGGTGGTCGACGTGACAGGCTGGCTCGGCGGCTACAACTTCCAGTGGGCCTGGGCCAGCGCCGCCGCGTGCGCCCGGGCGTTGGCGCCCGCGTAGAAGTGGTCACTGACCGGTCATTGCCGGGCCGAAATTCCGGGCTATAATCGTCGTCTTTGCTGGCAAACCCGCGCCGCGACCGGGCGCCAAGACGGAGCGGAACTCCGGACCCTCCCCCCGTCGATGAACCCGGCACCGAGCGCAACTTCTAGGATTCACTGAATACATGACTACGATTCGCGTCAAAGAAAACGAGCCGTTCGATGTGGCACTGCGCCGCTTCAAGCGCACCATCGAAAAACTCGGCCTGCTGACCGATCTTCGTGCCCGCGAGTTCTACGAAAAGCCCACCGCCGAACGCAAGCGCAAGAAGGCGGCTGCCGTGAAGCGCCATTTCAAGCGCATCCGCAGCATGCAGCTCCCCAAGCGCATGTATTGAGTTGCCTCGCCCTCTCGGGCGCCCAGGCGAGAAAAAAGCCCGCGCCACGCGGGCTTTTCCACATCTGCAAGGACACATGATGAGCCTCAAGGACCGGATCACCGACGACATGAAGACCGCGATGCGGGCCAAGGACTCGGCGCGGCTGCTGACGATCCGCGGGCTGCTCGCCGCACTGAAGCAGAAGGAAGTCGACGAACGGATCACGCTGGACGACGCGGCAGTGATTGCGATCATCGACAAGCTGATCAAACAGCGCAAAGATTCGATTTCCCAGTTCGCCGCCGCCGGACGCACCGATCTCGTGGACAAGGAAGCCGCCGAGTTGACTGTGCTCGAAGGCTACCTCCCGAAGCGCCTCGGCGCCGACGAGATTGCGGCGGAGGTCTCGGCAATCGTCGCCGAGCTCGGCGCCGACGGGCCCGGCGACATGGGCCGCGTGATGGGCGCGGTGAAGACCCGGCTGGCCGGCAAGGCGGACATGAGCCTCGTGTCGGCCGCAGTCAAACAGGCCCTGAACAAGTGAGCCGAAGAGGATTCGCATGACCATTCAAGTCCAACCGCTCAGCCCCGATGTCAGCGTCGCGCCGCAGCTCGGCCCCGAAGCGATGGCAGCGGCCGCCCAGGCGGGCTACAGGAGCGTCATCAACAACAGACCGGACTTCGAAGGCGGCCCTGACCAGCCGACCAGCGCCGCCGTGCAGGCGGCGGCCGAAGCGGCCGGCCTCGTCTACGTCTTCCTGCCGGTGGCGCCCAGCTACCAGACCCCGGAAGAGATCGCCCGTTTCGCCGAGCTGATGGCGACGCTGCCCAAGCCGATCCTCGCGTACTGCCGATCGGGCAACCGCTCCGGCAAGCTCTTCCGCGCCGCGACACACGCATAGCGATCCGCGCAGACGATGCGCCTCAAGCTCAAGGTCATCCTGCTGGCGGTGACGCCGCTCGTCGGCTCGCTGGCGCTGATCGCCTGGGCCGTGACCTACCAGGCGCGCGACCTCGCGGCGCGCGAACGTGCGCTGGTCGAGGAGGCCACGCTGGCGTCCAAGAAGGCAGAGCTGCAGCACTACATCGAACTCGCCCGCAGTTCGATCGAACCGCTCTACGGTTCGCGCCGCGACGACGAGGAGACGAAGGCCGAAGCGGCGCGTGTGCTGGCCGCGCTCGACTACGGCGGCAGCGACGGCTACTTCTTCGTCTTCGACGTGGCCGGCCGCGCCATCGTGCACCCGCGGCAGCCCGAGCTCGTCGGCCAGGACCTGTGGGACCTGCGCGACATCAACGGCGTTCCGGTGATCCGTGACTTGATCGCGCAGGCCCACCTAGGCGGGGGTTCGCTGCGCTACATGTGGCAAAAGCCCTCCAACCTCGAACTGACGCCCAAGCTCAGCTACGTGGTCACGCTGCCGCGATGGAACTGGATGATCGGCACCGGCGTGTATCTCGACGACGTGCAGGCGACGATGGACCAGCTCGACCGCCAGGTCAGCGCCAACATCGCCGCCACGATGGGGTGGATCGCCGGCATCGCCGTGCTCGGCATCGCGCTGATCGGCGGGTGCGCACTGGTGCTCAACCTCAGCGAGTCGCGCATCGCGGACGCGAAGCTGCGGCTGCTCGCGCGCCAGGTCGTGCAGTCGCAGGAGGCCGAGCGCGCCCACCTGTCGCGTGAGCTGCACGACAGCACGAGCCAGACGCTGGTGTCGATCAAGCTGCTGATGGAGTCCGCGATTGCGACGCTGGGCGACGCAGCGCCGGCGGCGCTGGCCAAGGCGCTGGACCGGCTGAAGGCGGCGCTCGGCGAAGTGCGCAACATCTCGCACCGGCTGCGTCCGGCAGAGCTCGACGTGCTGGGCCTGCCGGCCGCGCTGGAACATCTCGCCGAGGAATTCTCCGAACACAGTGGCATGGCGATCGGCGTGCGTGTGCGCGGCAAGCCCGCACAGCTGTCCGACGAGATCAACACCGTGCTCTTTCGCATCACGCAGGAAGCGTTGACGAACATCGAGAAGCACGCCCGCGCCTCGCAGGTCGCCATCTGGCTGGTGTTCGGCCGCGGCGGCCTGCGCCTGCGGATCATGGACGACGGGCAGGGTTTCAACGTCGAGTCGGTGCGGCTGCATCCTCGGCGCGGCATCGGCCTGCGCAACATGCGCGAGCGGCTGGGCTCCATCGGCGGGCGCCTTTCGGTGCAGTCCTGGCCGGGGCGCACGCAGATCGTCGCCGACGTTCCAGCCGCCGCGCTAAAAGAGTTTCCACACCACGACCGAAGGGCCGCATGAGCATGACGCAAGCAAGAACGAAACTGCTGATCGTCGACGACCATCCGCTGGTGCGTGAAGGTCTCAAGGCCCGCCTGGGCGGCCTGGCGAGCATCGAAGTGGTCGGCGAGGCCGGCGATGCTGACGAAGCCGCTGCCCAACTCGCGGCGCTTCGACCCGATCTGGTGCTGATGGACGTCGGCATGAAAGACGTGAACGGGATCGACCTGACGCGCCAGCTGCTCGCCGACCGCCCGGACCTGCTGGTGCTGGTGCTGAGCATGTACGACAACCCCGAGTACGTGAACCGCGCGATGCAGGCCGGCGCGCGCGGCTACGTGCTGAAGGATGCGCCAGCCGGCGACATCATCGATGCGATCGCGGCCGTCATGTCGGGCGGCACCTTCCTGAGCTCGGCCGTGTCGGGGCGCCTGTTCCGGTCCCAGACGCCGCGGCCGGTGATGTCGCTGCGCGAGAGCGAGATCCTCGGCTGCCTCGCCCGGGGCCGCTCGAGCAAACAGATCGCCGAGGAGCTGCGGTTGAGCGTGCGCACGGTCGAGTCGCACCGCCAGAACATCAAGCGCAAGCTGAACCTCGAAGGCCAGGCCGAACTGATCAAGTACGCGGTCGAACACTGTCGCGAGTTCGGGACGACGACACCCGGCGCGTAGTACCACGTAGCCGTAAGACCGGTTGCGCCGCCGCCGCTGCTACGGTCTGATGCGAGACTGCATGCGCCGTGCGAATGGCGCCGGGCCCGACGTGCCGATCCGAGCAAACACGCAGGGCCCGTCCCCAGTCCGAATCCTAGAATCGGGCGCCTGTCTTGAGCCGCCACGGCGGTTCGATCCGGCGCGCCGTGTTCTCGTGCAAAAGAATTCAGCCACTCCGGAGACTCCCGTGTCTTTTCTACTCCTCCTGTCGCGCGCCATCGACCGGCTCAACGAGTTCATCGGCCGATGGCTGGCCTGGCTCGTGCTGGCCGCGGTGCTGATCAGCGCCGTCAACGCCGCCGTGCGCAAGCTCTTCAACATGAGCTCGAACGCCTATCTCGAGATCCAGTGGTATCTCTTCGCCGCGATCTTCCTGATCGCGGCCGGCTACACGCTCTTGCGCAATGACCACGTGAAGATCGACGTGATCCTCGGCCGGTTCAGCCGGCGCACGCAGGTCAAGGTCGAAATCTTCGGCCTGCTCGTGTTCCTGATGCCCTTCGTCGTCACCGTGATGCAGATGACGATGCCACTGGTGATCCAGGCCTACCACAGCGGCGAGATGTCGAACAACGCCGGCGGACTGATTCGCTGGCCCGTCTACGCGATGGTCCCGATCGGTTTCGCGCTGCTCGGCCTGCAGGGCACCTCCGAACTCGTCAAGCGCGTGGCGTTCCTGATGGGCCTCATCGACGATCCTGCGACGAAGGCGCACGTGAAGACACCCGAAGAACAACTGGTGGAGGACTTCCGGCGGCAGGCCGAGGCGGAAGCCGCCGCCGAGGGAGCGCGCAAATGAACGAGTTCCTGATCGCCAACATGGCGCCGATCATGTTCGTCGGCTTGTTCGTCTTTCTGCTGGTCGGCTTTCCGGTCGCGTTTTCGCTGGCCGCCTGCGGCCTGCTGTTCGGTTTCATCGGCGTGGAGATCGGCGTGCCGGGCATGGCCTCGCTGCTCCAGGCGCTGCCGCTGCGGCTGTTCGGGATCATGCAGAACGACACGCTGCTCGCGATCCCGTTCTTCACGTTCATGGGCTTGATCCTCGAACGCTCGGGAATGGCCGAAGACCTGCTCGACACGATCGGCCAGCTGTTCGGGCCGATCCGCGGCGGCCTCGCGTTCGCCGTCATCTTCGTCGGCGCGATGCTGGCGGCGACCACTGGCGTCGTCGCGGCCTCGGTGATCTCGATGGGCCTGATCTCGCTGCCGATCATGCTGCGCTACGGCTACGACCGGCGGCTCGCGACCGGCGTGATTGCTGCATCCGGCACGCTCGCTCAGATCATCCCGCCGTCACTGGTGCTGATCGTCATGGCCGACCAGCTCGGCCGCAGCGTGGGCGACCTGTACAAGGGCGCGTTCATTCCCGGCTTCGTGCTGACCGCGCTGTATGCCGGCTACGTGCTGGTCGTCACGTTGTGGCGGCCCCAATGGGCTCCGGCCTTGCCGAAGGAAGCCCGCACGATCCGCGAGGACGACGGCTCGGCCGGCCTGCGCTCGCTGGGCGTGCTGCTGGTGCTGTCGGTGGGCACCGCGATCACCTATGCCCAGCTGCGTCCGGACAACGCGCCGACCGACGAGACGATCGTGCTGTCGATGTGCGTCGGCATTGGCGTCGCCTTCGCGCTTGCCGTGCTGAGCCGCGTGCTCAAGTTGAAGCTGTTGTCGCGCATGGCCGAACGGGTCACCTTCGTGCTGATCCCGCCGCTGGCGCTGATCTTCCTCGTGCTCGGCACGATCTTCCTCGGCATCGCCACGCCGACCGAGGGCGGAGCGATGGGTGCCACCGGCGCGCTGGTGATGGCGCTCGCGCGCAAGCGGCTGAGCTTCCCGCTGCTGCGCCAGGCGATGGACACGACGATGAAGCTGTCGTGCTTCGTGCTGTTCATCCTGATCGGCGCGACCGTGTTCAGCCTGTCGTTCCAGGGCGTGGACGGCCCGCTGTGGGTCGAGCACCTGCTGACCGGCCTGCCGGGCGGCCAGGTCGGCTTCCTGATCGTCGTCAACATCCTGGTCTTCCTGCTGGCCTTCTTCCTCGACTTCTTCGAGCTGGCGTTCATCGTGGTGCCGCTGCTCGCACCGGTGGCCGAATCCCTGGGCATCGACTTGGTGTGGTTCGGGATCCTGCTCGCGGTGAACATGCAGACCTCCTTCATGCACCCGCCGTTCGGCTTCGCGCTGTTCTACCTGCGCAGCGTCGCGCCGACCGTCGACTACACCGACCGGCTGACGAAGCAGCCGGTGGCGCGCATCACCACCGGCCAGATCTACTGGGGTGCGGTGCCGTTCGTGGTGATCCAGGTGATCATGGTGAGCCTGCTGATCGCGTTCCCGGGCCTGGTGTCCGGCGGGCTCAAGAAGCAAGCCGATCTGGACACGACCAACATCAAGATCGAGTACCAGCCGGCCGAGAAAGCGCCGGAGATCGACATGGACGACCTGTTCGGCCCCGCGAACGGCGCATCGGCGCCGAAGTAGCGGACACGCTGCGCAACCGATCGAAGGACCGTGGCGCATGCGTCACGGTCTTTTTTTTGGTTCTTCGCCGAACTGCGGGGGAGCGACGCTAGCTAGAACGCGTCGGTGAACGGCGAACGCCCCCCACCTTGTCACCCCGGCAAAAGCCGGGGTCCACTGGCCGAGGCGAGGGTGCGTGACGAGTGGACCCCGGCTCGGCCGAAGGCCGGCCTGTCCTGAGCTTGTCGAAGGGCCGGGGTGACGGCGTGGGGTGGGGTGGGGCATCCTGCGACTCGATTCCATCGCCGCTTCCGCCAGTGACTGTCGCCTCGGATGAAATTGGGAGCTGCGTCTCGCGCTGCGCTGCAATCCCCGGATTGCATCCGGGCTACCGGACCCGGCACATGCCATCGTCGGCGGAGTGCGCAAGAAACGCCCAAGAAAAAACCCCGCCGACTTGCGTCGTGCGGGGTTCGTCGAGAGGTGCCCGAAGGCACCGTCGCCCTTACAGCTTCTGCTGCTGCATGAAGTCGTCGAAGCCTGCTTCGGCGAAACGGAACCAGAGGTTCTGGTCGGTGCGGAAGCGAGAGTAGTCTTCGTAGATCTTCTTCCAGCCCGGGTTCTTGGCCGACAGCTCGCCGTACAGCGCCATCGACTCCTTGAACGCGGCATCGAGCACGTCCTTCGGGAAGCGGAACAGCTTGGTGCCGCCGGCGACCAGCTGGCGCAGCGCCGCCGGGTTGCGCGCGTCGTACTTGGCCTGCATCTCCGTGTGCGCATACGCCGCGGCGCATTCAACCACCGTCTTGTACTCCGCCGACAGTCCTTCGTAGGCCTTGTTGTTGATGTAGAGGTCGAGCTGCGGGCCGCCTTCCCACCAGCCGGGGTAGTAGTAGTTCGGCGCGACCTTGTTGAAGCCGAGCTTCTGGTCGTCGTAAGGGCCGACCCACTCGGTCGCGTCAATCGTGCCCTTTTCCAATGACTGGTAGATCTCACCGCCCGGGATGTTCTGCGGCACGCCGCCCAGGCGCTCGAGCACCTTGCCGGCGAAGCCGCCGATGCGCATCTTCAAGCCCTTGATGTCGGCGATCGACTTGATCTCCTTGCGGTACCAGCCGCCCATTTGCGCGCCGGTGTTGCCCATCGGGAAGTTGACGATGTTGTACTTGGCGTAGAACTCGCGCATCAACTTGAGGCCGTTGCCGTCGTACATCCACGCGGTCATCTGGCGCGAGTTGAGGCCGAAGGGGATCGCGCAAGCCAGCGCGAAGACTTCGTCCTTGCCGAAGAAGTAGTACGGCGCCGTGTGGGCCATTTCGACGGTGCCGTTCTGCACGCCGTCGACGACGCCGAACGGAGGCATCAGCTCGCCGCCAGCGTGTGCGGAGATCTGGAACTTTCCGCCGGTCATTTCGCCGACCTTCTTCGCGAAGGTCTCGGCCGCACCGAAGATGGTGTCCAGCGACTTCGGAAAACTCGACGCGAGGCGCCAGCGAATGTTCGCCTGCGCATGCACGATGGCCGGCGCGGCGCCGGCGGCCAAGACACCCGCGAGGCCGGTTTTTTGAATGAAGGAACGACGTTCCATTGAGAGTCTCCTTTTGAAGAGGCCGAAGGGCCGACTTGCGACGGATTCTAGAAGTGGGTCCCGGTGCGATAACCCGGATTTACCCGTGCGCAAGACCTCGGTGCGCCTGCGTATGCGAGGCGCGAATCTTCGTCAGGAACCCGCGATCTTCATGCGCTCGATCAAGACCGAGCCGATCGTTTTGCCGCCGAGCGTGTAGGCGTCGGCGCCCACTGCGGCGATGCTTTTGAACATGTCGCGCATGTTGCCGGCGATCGTGATCTCGTGCACCGGATGGACGATGCGTCCGTTCTCGACCCAGAACCCGGCCGCGCCACGCGAGTAGTCGCCGGTGACGTAGTTCACGCCCTGCCCCATCAGCTCGATGACGAGCAGCCCGCGATCGAGCTTGCGCAGCATCGCGTCGAGATCGTCGCGCGGCTGTGTCAGGCGGCTGGTCAGCGTGAGGTTCTGCGAGCCGCCCGCGTTGCCAGTGGTGCGCATGCCGAGCTTGCGCGCCGAATAGCTAGACAGAAAGTAGCCCTGCACGACACCGCCGCTGACGACGTCGCGCGCACGCGTGGCCACGCCTTCATCGTCGAACGGCGCGCTGCCTTTGCCGCGCCGCTTGTGCGGGTCTTCATGGATGTCGATGTGCGAGGGCAGCACGGCCTTGCCCAGGGAGTCGAGCAAGAAACTGGACTTGCGGTAGAGCGCCCCGCCGCTGGTGGCCTGCACATAGGCACCGAGCAGGCCGGCGGCGACGGTGGACTCGAACAGCACCGGCACTTCGACCGTCGCGATCTTGCGCGAGTTCAGGCGCGACAAGGCGCGTTCGGCGGCGTAGCGCCCCACCGCTTCCGGCGCGGCCAGGTCCTGCGGCGCACGCATCGAGCTGTACCAGGCGTCGCGCTGCATGTTGTCGCCGCCCTTGCCCGGCAGCGAGGCGATCGGTGCGACCGACAGCGAATGGCGCGAACTCGCGTACCCGCCGCGAAAGCCGTGCGTGTTGCCGGCGAAGAAATGCGACTGCTGGGCCGACACGCCGGCGCCTTCGGAGTTGGTGATTCGGCGGTCGGTCGACAGCGCGGCACGCTCGCAGCGCACGGCCAGCTCGACTGAATCTTCGGCGGTGATGTCCCACGGATGAAACAGGTCGAGGTCGCGCTCCGCCGCCTTGGCGTCGGCGAGATCCTGCACGTCGGGCAGGCCGGCGGCTGGATCTTCGGCAGTGAAGCGCGCGATGTCGTAGGCGGCACGCACCGTCTGCTCGAGCGCCGCGCGGGAGAAGTCCGAGGTGCTCGCATTGCCGCGCCGCCTGCCGAGGTAGATCGACACGCCGATGGACTTGTCGCGGTTGCGCTCGACGTTCTCGACCTCGCCCTTGCGAACCGACACCGAAAGTCCCACGCCTTCGGACACCTCGACGCCGGCGTTGCTCGCGCCGAGCGACTTCGCGAACGCCAGCGCGTCCTCGACCAGTTGCTCGAATTGCCGTCGGGTGTAGGCAAAGCCGGCGCGGGCGGCGGTGGACGCGGTGGGTGTGTCGAGGAGCATGGAGATTGGGGTTGGCGCCGGCGTGCTGCGGGCTCGCGACTATCATACCCAGCGTACTTTCAATCCTGCACCGCAACCATGCGAGCGTCCCGATCCACCGAGCCAGAGCCGGCGCCCGACGCGGCCGTCATTGCCGAACGCCCCAGCAAGACGCGAATGAAGCAGGCCTCCCACGACCTGCAGGATCTCGGCGAGGCGCTGGTGGCGATGCCGGACGACCGGCTCGCAGGCCTCGGCATGGACGAATCGCTGCTCGAAGCGATCCTCGCCTACAAGCGGACCCGCTCGCACGAAGGCCGGCGCCGGCAAATGCAATACGTCGGCAAGCTGATGCGCCGCGCCGACCCCGAGCCCTTGCGCGAGGCCGTGGCCGCGATGCAGCTCGGCCGCGCAAAGGATGCACTGGCATTGCACGAGGCCGAGCGCTGGCGCACGGAGCTGATCGCGGGCGACGAAGCGTTGACGCGCTGGACCGCCGAGCATCCGGAAAGCGACCTGCAGCAGCTGCGCAGCCTGATCCGCGCGGCGCGCAAGGACGCGTCGGCGGTGCCGGAACAGCGCAGCGGCAAGGCCTACCGCGAGCTTTTCAAGTTCATCAGGCAGCACCATGGCTGACTTCGATCCCTTGCACATCGGCGTCGTCTCGGTCAGCGACCGCGCATCGACCGGCGTCTACGAGGACAAGGGGATTCCGGCGTTGAAGGAATGGCTCGCGCGTGCCGTGCGCAATCCGATTCACTGGGAAACGCGGTTGATTCCCGACGAGCCCGACGACATCTCCGCCGCGCTGTGCGACCTGGTCGACCAGGCCCGATGCGACCTCGTTCTGACCACCGGCGGCACCGGCCCCGCGCCACGCGACGTGACGCCGGAGGCCACGCTCGCGGTGGCGGACAAGGTGATGCCCGGCTTCGGCGAGCAGATGCGCCAGATCAGCCTGAACTTCGTGCCGACGGCCATTTTGTCGCGCCAAGTTGCGGTCATTCGCGGCAAGTCGCTCATCATCAACCTGCCTGGCCAGCCGAAGTCGATCGCCGAGACGCTGGAAGGCCTGCCGACACATCAGCCGCCGGTGCACGGCATCTTCGCGGCTGTCCCGTACTGCGTGGACCTCATCGGCGGACCGTACATCGAGTGCGACGAGACGGTGTGCAAGGCGTTCCGGCCGAAGTCGGCGCAGCGGCTGCGCCCCACATAGCGAGGCCGGTCAGCGCATCAGCTGTTTCAGGTGGTCGGCGTCGAAGTCTTCCTTCGTCTGCGCGTCGGTCGGCACACATCCCTCCGGCTTCGCCGCCGACAGCTTTTCGATAGCCGTCCACAGCAGCGCGATCTGGTGCTCATGCCCCGCGGTGTGGTCGATCAGCCCTTTCATCGCCTGCGCGACGGGATCGTCCCCGAGCGTGACGCCGTAGGCCGAGAAACGGCGCTTGACCGACGTATCCTCCGCCGCTCCCTCGGCTGCCGCTTCGATGATGCGCGCCGGAATGCCCACCGCGGTCGCCCCCGGGGGCACCGGCTTCAACAACACCGCGTTCGCCCCCACACGCGCCCCATCACCGACGGTGAAGCCGCCCAGCACCTTCGCGCCGGCGCTCACGACGACGCCCTTGCCGAGCGTCGGATGCCGTTTGGTGCCCTTGTACAGCGAGGTGCCGCCGAGCGTGACGCCCTGGTAGATCGTGCATTCGTCGCCGATCTCCGCCGTTTCGCCGACGACGATGCCCATGCCGTGGTCGATGAACACCCGCCGGCCGATGACTGCGCCGGGATGGAGCTCGATGCCGGTCCACCAGCGTGCGACGTTGGAGATGAAACGCGCCGGCCAATGCCAGCCATGGGTCCAGCAGCTGTGCGCCCAGCGGTGCAGCACCAGTGCATGCAAGCCCGGATAACAAGTCAACACCTCCCACTTGGAACGCGCCGCGGGGTCGCGCTCCAGGATGCAGGCGATGTCTTCTCGTAGGCGCTCGAACATGGGCAGACCGGTGTTGCGGGGTGCGTTGCAGTGTAGCGGCCGGGCTCGCCGGCTGCAGGCGGCACCGCGCGCGGCCTGCGACGCTCAATGGCGCTTTTCCATCGCGCGCGCAATGCCGCGAAGGATGTGCACTTCTTCCGGCGTGAGCTGGGCGCGGTTGAAAAGCTGGTTCAGGCGCGGCATCAGCTTCTTCGGCGCGGCCGGGTCGAGGAAGCCGATCGTCGCGAGGGCCTGCTGCCAGTGGTCGAGCACCCCCTGCACGGCCGCCGCATCGGCCGCGGCCGGTTCGGCGGTGCGCGCCTCGACCGCAAAGCCGCCGAGCGCCTGCCGCCAGTCGTAGGCGATCAGCTGCACAGCCTGCGACAGGTTCAGCGAACCGTAGTCCGGGTGGGTCGGGATGCTGAGCGCGGCGTGGCAGCGGTAGACGTCGTCGTTGCTCATCCCGAAGCGTTCGGAGCCGAAGACGAAGGCCACGCGATGGGGCTGCGGCGCCAGCGTGGCGAACAGCTCGCGCGGCGCGAACGTGGGTGGCCCGAAGTCGCGCGGCGTCATCGCCGTCGCACAGACGAAGGTGATGCCATCCAGCGCGTCGGCCAGCGTGGGCACGATGCGTGCGTGATCGAGCACGTCGGTTGCGCCGCTGGCCATCGCGGCGGCGTCGGCGTGGGCCAGCACGTCGGCGAAACGCGGCGCCACCAGCACCAGGTCGGAGAAGCCCATCACCTTCATCGCGCGCGCAGTCGCGCCGACGTTGCCGGGATGGCTGGTGTTGAGCAGGACGAAGCGCGTGGGATCGGTGGCTGGCATGGCGCGCCGGGTAAAATCGCGATTATCCGCAGGGCGCTCGCCCTGACGCGCGCAACGATCTCCTCGTTGCGGCTCTT
The DNA here is from genome assembly GCA_035513255.1 of Piscinibacter sp. GTDB lineage: Bacteria > Pseudomonadota > Gammaproteobacteria > Burkholderiales > Burkholderiaceae_C > Albitalea. Next base: position 40,532 of record DATKCI010000213.1, read on the forward strand.
TTCCACCGCCGGTCCACGATTTCCCAAGGTTGCCCCATGTCGCAAGCGCTACATCCCATGCTCAACATCGCCGTCAAGGCGGCGCGCGCGGCGGGTTCGATCATCAACCGGGCCTCGCTGGACCTCGATCTGCTGAAGGTCAACACGAAGTCGCCGAACGACTTCGTCACCGAAGTCGATCAGGCGGCCGAGCAGGCCATCATCGAGACCGTTCTGACCGCCTACCCTGGCCACGGCATCCTTGCCGAGGAGTCGGGGCGCACCCATGGCGCGAAGGACAGCGACTACGTCTGGATCATCGACCCGCTGGACGGCACCACCAACTTCATCCATGGCTTTCCGGTCTACGCGGTGTCGATCGCGCTGGCCTTCAAGGGGCAGGTGCAGCAGGCGGTCGTCTACGACCCGACGCGCAACGACTTGTTCTATGCCTCCAAGGGTCGCGGCGCCTTCCTGAACGACAAGCGGCTGCGTGTGTCCAAGCGCACGCGCATGCAGGAGTCGCTGGTGGGCACCGGCTTTCCGTTCCGCAAGGGCGACAACTTCAAGCGCTACGTGCAGATGTTCGAGGCTGTGATGCAGAACTGCGCCGGCCTGCGACGCCCCGGCGCGGCCGCGCTTGATCTGTGCTACGTGGCGGCGGGCTACTACGACGGCTTCTTCGAGACCGGCCTGAACCCATGGGACATTGCGGCCGGCTCGCTGCTGATCACCGAGGCCGGCGGGTTGATCGGCAACTTCACCGGCGAGGCCGACTATCTGTACCAGCGTGAAGTGGTCGCCGGCAACCCGAAGATCTACGGCCAGCTGGTGCAGATCCTGTCGCCGTACACGCGGGTCATCAAGGGCGACGACGGCGCGCATGCCGAAGCCGTGCCGCTGACCACGCCGGAGGCCGCGTTGGCGCAGACGCTGGCCAAGTCGGCAGAGCCGGCCAGGAAAAAGGGGCCGGTGCGCATTCGCAAGGACGACGTCTCCTTCTGAGCGGGGCCGCGGCCATGACCACCCTGCCGCCGAGTGGTGCCGATCTGAGCGCCCACACGCCGATGATGCAGCAGTACCTGCACCTCTAAAGCAGACCCACTTCAACCGAAAAGTTGCGCAGAAACCTGGGATCAGCCTTTCTTACGCGCCACGGCGACGAGGTTGTAGCCTAGCCCCAGTCTCTCCTTGAGAGCGGCCTGCCTTGCCGGAGCGAGCACGGGCGCCAGCGCTGACTCGAGTCGTGGTGAATTGATCACCCTCAGTACGCCCCTGGAGCCCATCGGCCT
>DATKCI010000214.1:0-11562 GCA_035513255.1 Piscinibacter sp.
AGGGGCGCCAGCCGCGTCACCCTTCCTTGCGCAGCGACGGAAACAGGATCACGTCGCGGATGCTCGCGCTGTCGGTCAGCAGCATGATCAGCCGGTCGATGCCGATGCCGCAGCCGCCGGTGGGCGGCATGCCGTATTCGAGCGCGCGGATGAAGTCGGCGTCGTAGTACATCGCCTCTTCGTCGCCGGCGTCCTTGTTCGCCACCTGCGCCTGGAAGCGCGCCGCCTGGTCCTCGGCGTCGTTCAGCTCCGAGAAGCCGTTGGCGTATTCGCGGCCGGTGATGAAGAGCTCGAAGCGTTCGGTGACGGCCGGGTTCGTGTCCGACGCGCGGGCGAGCGGCGACACTTCGACCGGGTAGTCGATGATGAAAGTGGGCTGCCACAGCTGCTCTTCGACCACGGCTTCGAACAGGCCGAACTGCAGCTCCGGAAGCTTCCAGTGCGAAGGCGGCTCTTCGCCCAACGACTTCAGCTTGTCGTGCAGCACCTGCGCATCGCCGGCCTCGGCCTCGCTCAAGCCCGCAAACGCGACCAGCGAGTCCCGCACCGACAGCCGCGCGAACGGCTTGTCCAGGTCGACCGGCTTCCCGGCGTAGGTGAGCTGGGCCGAACCGGTGGCGATGCGCGCGGCGTGGCGCAGCACGCCCTCGGTGAAGTCCATCAGGTCGTGGTGGTTCCAGTAGGCCGCATAGAACTCCATCATCGTGAATTCGGGGTTGTGCCGAACCGAGATGCCTTCGTTGCGGAAGTTGCGGTTGATCTCGAACACCCGCTCGAAGCCGCCGACGACCAGCCGCTTCAGGTACAGCTCCGGCGCGATGCGCAGGAACATCTCCTGATCGAGCGCGTTGTGGTGTGTCTTGAACGGCTTGGCGTTCGCGCCGCCGGGAATCGGGTGAAGCATCGGCGTCTCGACCTCGAGGAAGCCGTGCTCGACCATGTAGCTGCGGATCGACGACACCGCCTTGCTGCGCGCGATGAAGCGCAGGCGCGCGTCTTCGTCGGTGATCAGGTCGACATAGCGCTGGCGGTACTTCTGCTCCTGGTCGGCCATGCCGTGGAACTTGTCCGGCAGCGGCCGCAGGCTCTTGGTGAGCAGACGCAACGAGCTCACCCGCACCGACAGTTCGCCGGTCTTGGTCTTGAAGAGCGTGCCTTCGGCGCCGAGGATGTCGCCGAGGTCCCAGTGCTTGAAGGTCTCGTAGGCGGCGTCGCCGAGCGCGTCCTTCGTGACGAAGAGCTGGATGCGGCCCGAGGCGTCTTGCAAGGTCGCGAAACTCGCCTTGCCCATCAGGCGCTTGAGCATCATGCGGCCGGCGACGCTGACCTGGATGCCGAGGGGCTCCAGCTCCTCGTTCGATTGCACGCCGTGCTTGCGGACCAGGTCGGCCGCCTGGTCCTTCGGCTTGAAGTCGTTCGGGAAGGCCACGCCTTGCGTGCGGATCGCGGCGAGCTTTTCACGGCGTTCGGCGATGAGCTGGTTGTCGTCTTGATCCATGGCGGGGGGCTCGATGCGGCAAAGGCAAACCCCGAATTGTAGGTGGCGGGCCCCATAGAATGGCCGGTTTGCCCAGTGGGCCCTCCCATTGAACGCCAGCCTCAAGTCCGACACAGTGCTCTATGGCGCCGCCGTGATGGCCGAGCGCGTGCTCGGCTTGTTGCTGCTGCCGCTGCTGACGCGCGAGTTGACGACGGCGGAATACGGCGTTTGGGCGCAGACGCTGGTGGTGTCCAGCGTGTTGATGCCGCTGGTGCTGTTCTGCCTGCCGGCGGCGATCGTCAAGTTCTTCGCCGCAGGCGTGGCGGTGGACGAGCGGCGGCAATGGATGAGGAGGACCCTGGTGCTGGCAGGCACGCTGTTCGGCGTGCTGGCGGTCGCCGGTTGGTCTGCGCGCGAAAGCGTCGCTGCCGCGGTCTACGGCGATGGTGCGCAAGCCGCGTTCGTGCCGGTGTTGATCGTGCTGCTCGGTGCCGACGCGCTGCTCGACCTGCTGATCGCCTATCTGCGCGCGGCCTTCCGCATGCGCTCGATCGCGCTGCTGATGCTCGCCCGCGGCGTGCTGCGCTTCGGATTCCTGCTGGCCGCGCTGAGCGTGCTGGGCCTGTCGTTCTTGCCGGCGTTCGTCGCGCTTGCGGTGCTGCAGCTGACGATCGTCCTGTTTGCCTTCCTGTTTGAAATGAGGCGGGGCGGCCGGCCGACCTCGCAGGACGCCGCGGCGGCGCCCGACTGGCACACGATGCTGGCGTTCGCGGCGCCACTCGTGCTGGTGTCGGTGCTGACCTCCGTCAACACGTTCGCCGACCGCTTCGTGCTGACCCATCTGCTCGGCCTGGACCGGCTTGCGGTCTACGCGGCGGTGTCATCGCTCGTGTCGATCGCGAACGTGGCCTACACGGTACTCGGCTTCACCCTGTTCCCGGTGCTCTCGCGCCTGTGGGCGCAGGGCGACTCGGCTGGCGCCATCGGCCTGGCGCGCGACACCGTGCGGGTGTTCCTGTTCATGGCATTGCCCTACGCACTGTGGCTGGCCTGCGTGATCGATTCGCTGCTGCCGCTGATGGCCACACAGGCGTATCGGGCCTCGGCCGAGGTGCCGCTGCTGCTGGGCTTGGGAGCGATCGGCTACGGGCTGTACCAGATCATGCTGTACCTGCTGCTGCTGCGCGGCCACGGCATGCGGGCGGCCTGGTTGATGCTGCTTGCGGCCTTGCTCAACATCGGCTTGAACCTGCTGCTGGTGCCGCGGTTCGGGCTCAGTGGGGCGGCCGGGGCGGCGGCGTTGTCGAACGGAGCGCTGGCGGTGGGCGCGTATGTCGCGGCGCGAGCGCAGTTTCCGTGGGACAGCGCGATGCGCACCGCGATCGGCTCCGGCCTGGCGGCGGCCGTGGCGCTCGCGATGAGCCGCTGGGTCGCGCCGGCTAGCTGGGCCGGTGTGGGGCTCAGCTTGTTGCTGGCCGGCGCGCTGTACCTCGCGGTCGACCTTGCCGCGGGCCGGTCCGTGCTTCGTGCGTTCATTGGGCCCAAGGCGACGTCATGACCGAACCGACCGACACGAGCTTCCAGCGCCAATTCCGCCAGGACCGGCGCGACTATCTCGCCGGAATCGACTTCTACACATGGACCCGTCACTATCACTTGTTCATGGACCTGTGCGCCCAGGTGCAGGGCGATGTGCTCGAGGTCGGTACCGGCGACGGCGTGCTCAGGCGCTGCGCCGAGCCCTTTGTGCGCAGCTACACGGTGATGGACATCAACCCGAAATTGCAGCCCGACGTGCTCGGAGACCTCTCGCAGCACCGGCCGGAGCTGGCGGACCGCTTCGACGCTGCCGTGGTCGCCGAGGTGCTGGAGCACCTGCCCTTCGAGAACTTTTCGGATTGCATCGGACACCTGCATTCCTATCTCCGACCCGGAGCGCGGCTGTTCCTGACGCTTCCCCACCGCAAGAGCCACATGCTGGTCGTCACGCCGCGTCAGCGGCTGAAGACCTTGCGCTTCCCCGTCGGCCTGATCAGCCTGAGTGAGGCCTACAACCGATTCGTGCGCCGCAGGATCTGGATAGACCCCCACCACTGCTGGGAGATCGGCGATGGCCACGTCGACCAGCGTGGAGTCGAAGCCGTGCTGCGTGCTCGGGGCTTCGCAATCGAGAAGTTCATGCAACTGCCGTACTGCGACTACTGGATACTCGGTCGCGCCGCACCGGCGATCGCGGTATCCGCATCATGAAGGTGCTGCAGATCGCGTACTACTTCCCGCCGATGGGTGGGGCAGGGGTGCAGCGCGCGCTCAAGTTCAGCAAGTACCTTCCCGAATTCGGCGTGACGCCGGTGGTGCTTGCGGCTCACGACCCGGACTACGTCAGCGACCCGTCGCTTGCCGCCGAAGTGCCGGCCGGACTGGCGGTTCACCGCGTTGCGCACCGAGTGCTGCTGCAGCGCCTGGTTCAATGGCGCCGCCGCCGGGCGGCGCGCGGCCGCCGAGGCGCAGAGCAAGGCGTTGCCGCCCTCGCCACAGGCGCCGCGGCGTCTTCTTGGCTCGACGGCGCGCGCGACGCCATGCTGCGCGGCTACGCGGCCCTGCAGTTTCCCGACGACAAGGCGGCCTGGGCGCGCCGGGCGATCGACGAGGCACGGCGCATTCTTCGCGAGCAGCGCATCGACCTGATCTTCAGCAGTTCTCCTCCCGTGTCGGCGCATGCACTCGGCGCGCGGCTGTCACGCGAGTCCGGCATTCCGTGGGTGGCCGACTACCGCGACCTCTGGACCGAGATTTCGAGCCAGGGCGCGCCGGCGTGGCGCTGCGCGCTGGATCGCCGGACGGAATCCGCATGGCTGCGACAGGCCGCGGGCGTCGTGACGGTCAGCCCGTCGTGGCAGCGGATGCTGGCGCATCGCGTGAGCCCCCATTGCCCCGTGGCGTTCATCCCGAACGGCTACGACGAAGCGGATTTCGTGGCGCTGCGTGGGGCCGAGCCCGAGGGCGAGCGGACGGACTTCGTGCTGGCCCACACCGGGACCTTCTACGGTCCCCGCGATCCGGGCGGCCTGCTCGACGGCGTCGCGCTCTACCTGACGCAAACTGCGCGTCCGACGCGGCGGCTCCGGATCCGTCTGATCGGCAACATGGGGGGGCGTTTCGATGCCCGGCTGCGCCAGTTCGACGCGCTGTTCCCGGGTGTCGTGGAGCGCGTCCCCTACCTGCCGCACCGGGACGCGCTGGCCGAACTCGTGCGCGCCGATGCGCTGCTGCTCGTGGTGGGCGGGTGGCGGGGCGCGGGTGGCGCCGGCCTGCTGCCCGGCAAGATCTTCGAGTACCTGCGCGCGGGCAAACCGATACTGGTGCTCGGCGACGAGCGGGGCGATGCGGCCGAGCTCGTCAGGCAGCACGCCCAAGGGTGGGTGGTGGACGAGGGGCGACCGGCGGAGGTCGCGCGGGCGCTTGCGCAGATGGTTGGGGACGGGCCCCGGATTTCATCCGGGCTACAACGCCCACGTAGCCCGGATGAAATCCGGGGAACCGTCGCCCGCTTCGAGCGCCGGGAACTGGCACGCCAGCTCGCCGATTTCCTGCACCGATGCAAGGTCCAGGCGCATGGATGAACTCGAGCGCATCCAACAGCGCTACCGCGAGCGCGACGCGAGCCAAGCGCTGACCGGCTTCTGGACGCTGCGCAATCCCCTCGTGCTCCACCTCTCGCAAGAACGCGAGCGCGCCGTGCTGCATGCCTTCTCTCGTGCCCACCTCGACTTGCATGGCCTGCAATGGCTGGATGTCGGCTGCGGCCGGGGCGTCGAGTTCCCCAACTACCTGCGCTGGGGCGCCGAGGTGGACCACCTGGTCGGGGTCGACCTGATGCATCACCGCCTGCTCGCCGCCCGCGAGGCGACCGGCGTCGCGCTCGCGCAAGCGTCCGGCAGCCAGCTCCCGTTCGCCGATGCAAGCTTCGACATCGTCAGCCAGAACGTCGTCTTCAGCTCGATCGTCGATGCCGGCGTGCGCACCGCCGTCGCGGCCGAGATGCTGCGCGTGCTGCGGCCCGGGGGCCAGGTGCTCTGGTACGACGCCGCACGCACGCGCGGCAACGATCCGCATTTCCAAGCGGTCTCGCGCGACGAGGTGGAGCGCTTGTTCCCCGCCGTCGACTGGCACTGGCAGCGGCTGACCACCGACCTCGGCGTGATCCGCCGCGTGCACGCGGCATTCGGCGAGCGCGCGATGCGCCTGTTCGACCTGACGGGCCTGATGAAGACGCATCTGCTCGGCCTCGGCACCAAGCGAGGGGACGCTGCGTGAGCGCCCATCTGTGCCTGCTCGGCGACGCCAACAGCGTGCACCTGCGGCGCTGGTCGCAAGAGATGCTGTCGCGCGGCTACCGCGTGTCGGTCGTGACGGCGCGGCCGCAACCGATCGACAGTGTCGAACAGCGGGTGCTGCCACCCGTGGCACGCTCCATCGACTGGCTGTGGCGTGTCGGCGAAACCCGCCGCCACCTGGCCGAACTCGCGCCCGACCTCGTGCACGCGCACTATGTCACCTCCTACGGCACGCTGGCCGCGCGCTGCGGTCACCACCCGCTGGTGATGACCGCCTGGGGCAGCGACATCCTCGTCACGCCGCGCCGCAGCCGCCCGATGCGCTGGCTGACCGGCTGGACGCTGCGACACGCCGATTTGCTCACCGGCGACTCGCAGGACCTGCTCGACGAGATGGCGCGCTACCGCCCCCGCGGTGCGCTGCGGCAGATCCACTGGGGTGCCGACATGGCGAAGTTTCGCCCCGGTGACTGGGCGGACAAGCGCGGATTCCAGATCGCAAGCCTGCGTTCCTGGGAACCCAACTACCACGTCGACGTGATCGTTGAGGCGGTGTCGCTGCTACTGCAACGCCGTCCCGCGGCCGGTGTGCACCTCCATCTGCTCGGCGGCGGGGAAGGGGAAGGAGCGCTGCGTGCGCAAGTGCGCTCGCTGGGGCTGGCTGAGGCGGTGACGTTCCACGGGCGCGTGGGCGACACCGAGATGGTGAACGTGCTGCATGCGTGCAAGGTTTCCGTGTCGGTGCCGCAGAGCGACGCGACCTCGGTGTCGGTCCTGGAGAGCATGGCTTGCGGGCTGCCCGTCATCGCCTCGGACCTGCCCGCCAACCGGCAGTGGCTGGACGACGGGCAGGACACGTTGGTCCCGCGCGGCGACGTGCCGGCACTCGCCGCCGCGCTCGACGCGCTGTGCGGCGACGACGCGCGCGCCGAGCGCATCGGCCGGGCCAACCATGAACGCATGCGCCGCGACGGCGCACGTTCGGCGCAGATGGACACGATGGCGGCGCTGTACGAAGAGCTGCTCGAACGGGCACGGCGGTCGGCATGACAGACCGCATCGCCAGCGTCATCGTGCCGTGCCGCAACGAGCGGCGCCATGTGGAGGTCTTCTGCGCCGGTGTGCTGGCGCAACGGATGCCGTCCGGCTGGACGCTGCAGTTAATGATCTCCGACGGCCACAGCGACGACGGCACGCGAGATCTTCTCGCGCGCTTGTCCGCTGCCGATGCGAGGCTGCAGGTGATCGACAACCCACAACGCATCGTGTCGACCGGCCTGAACGCAGCCCTCGCACAAGCCCGCGGCGAGGTCATCGTGCGCATGGACGTTCACACCGACTACGCTCCCGACTACATCGCGCAGTGCCTCGCTGTGCTGGCCGAAACCAGCGCGGACAACGTCGGCGGACCCTGGCGTGCCGAGCCGGAGCCGGGTGCGGGGCCGATGCAGCAGGCGGTTGCCGCGGCGTTCCAGTCGCGCTGGGTCGCCGGCGGCGCGCGCTCGCGCAGCCTCGACCACGACGGCTGGGTCGATACCGTCTACCTCGGCTGCTGGCCGCGCGCCACCTTCGAGCGCTTCGGCGGCTTCGACGAGGCGCTGGTGCGCAACCAGGACGACGAGCACAACCTGCGCCTCGTGCGCAGCGGCGGCCGCGTGTGGCAGTCGTCGCGCATTCGCAGCGTCTACCGGCCGCGCGCCGCGCTGTCGCAGGTGTTCAAGCAGTACCTGCAGTACGGCTACTGGAAGCCGTTCGTGATGAAGAAGCACGGGCAGGCGGCGTCGTGGCGACAGGTGGTGCCGGGGGTTTTTGTTGCGGTCGTGGCGGTGCTCGGCGCGGCGTCGTTGTTCGGCCTGCCGGCTTGGCCGCTCGGCTGGGCGGTGGGGCTGTATGCGACCGCCGTGGGCGCGATGACGGCAGCGATCGCGGTCGAGCAGCACCTCGGCCTGGCGACCGTGGTTCGCGTGCCGGCGGTGATCGCGGCCTACCATGTCGCCTACGGCATCGGCTCGCTGATCGGTGGGTGGGATGTGCTGCGGCATGGCAAAGGAAGAGAACGTTTTGCGTCGCTGACCCGATGATGAACAACGAGTGCCACTCCGCATTTCTCCCTCTCCCTCTGGGAGAGGGCAGGGGTGAGGGCGGGGCGCCACAAGTGACGCCGTCTCTGCGCACCCGCGGCGCCCTCACCCCACCCTCTCCCAGAGGGAGAGGGGGCAATACCGGGGGCCCGGAATGACCAACCCCGCCTCCCCCGAACCCCAAGCCATACGCGAGCGCTACGCCCGCCGCGCCACGTCCGACCCCCGCTACAGCCTGCTCAACCCCGCCGCCCTGCATGCCTGGCAAGAACGCCAGCGCGCCATCGTGCGACTGTTCGTCCGACTCGGCTTCAGCGATCTGGCCCAGCTTCGCCTGCTCGAAGTCGGCAGCGGCACCGGCGGCAACCTGCTCGACTTCTTGCGCATGGGCTTCGCGCCTGACCACCTCGGCGGCATCGAACTGCTGCCCGAACGCCACGACACCGCGCGCCGCTGCCTGCCGCCTGCCGTGACCCTCGAATTGGGCGACGCGACGGCCATGCTATTGCCCGAAGCCAGCCACGACATCGTCTTCCAATCCACCGTCTTCTCCTCCCTTCTCGACGACGCATTCCAGCAGCGCCTCGCCGACACGATGTGGTCCGCCGTCAAGCCCGGCGGCGGCGTGCTGTGGTACGACTTCACCGTCGACAACCCCCGCAACCGCGACGTGCGCGGCGTGCCGCTCGCACGCGTGCGGCAACTGTTCCCGCACGCCCGCATGCAGTCGCAACGCGTCACCCTTGCGCCGCCGCTTGCCCGGGCACTGTCGCGGGTGCATCCGGCGTTGTGCGGGATGGCGAATGCCTTGCCGGTGCTGCGCACCCATGTGCTTGCCTGGCTCGAGAAGCGCGCGGCAGGGGATGATGGCAGACGGGTGGAGATACAGAAATCTGTATAAAATCGCGAGGATGAAGACAACCCTCAACATTGATGACGAACTGCTAGCCCAGGCAAAGGCCCGTGCCGCCCTCGAGCGCAAATCATTGACCCGACTGATCGAAGAGGGGCTGAGCCTGCGACTGCGATCCGGCGGTCGGCCGCTAGGCAAGTCCGCCCGCACTTTGCCGGTGTTTGCACGCGGCACCGGCCTGCGCCCAGGCGTTGATCCCACCAGCAACCAGTCGATGCTCGACGCCGCCGATGCTGACGCCTGACGTCAATGTCCTCGTTGCTGCGTTTCGTGCGGACCATCCCCACCACGGGGCGGCCCGCCAGTGGTTGCTGGGCCAATTGAAAGCCTCCGCCGTGGGCTCGCGCTTGCTCCTGCTGCCGATGGTCTGCGTTTCGTTCGTGCGGCTGGTGACTCATCGGCGCATATTCGACGTTCCCGCCACCGCCGAGGAGGCGTTCGCATTCGTGGAGGCGCTGCTCGCGGACCCCGGTTCCGAAATGCCGCAGCTGGGCCGGGAATGGGCCGCTTTTGTCGCGCTTTGTTCGGGCAAGGCGCTCGCCGGCAATCTTGTGCAGGATGCCTGGATCGCCGCCGCAGCGCGCGCCGCGGGTGCGACGCTCGTCACCTTCGATCGCGACTTCGAATCGCTGCTCGGTCCGCACGAGCTGCTGCTGCTGCTGCCGGCCGCGGCATCGACCGCGGCCAAACCCTCAGCTCGGCGCTCCTGAGCCCATTCAGTAGTTCAAACATGTTGCCCCTCCATTCTTCTCGTCGAGCCTGCCGAAGACTGCGCCATGTCTGATCCATTGCCGTTTCTGCCTTTCGCCCTTCCCGAAATCGGCGAAGACGAAATCGCCGAGGTCATCGATACCTTGCGCTCCGGCTGGATCACGACCGGCCCCAAAGCCAAGCGCTTCGAGGACGACTTCACCGAATTCCTAACTTCACTCCCTCTCCCTCCGGAAGAGGGTCGGGGTGAGGGCCGCGAGCCGCTGCAGTCCCTCGCCGTCAACTCCGCCACCGCCGGCCTTCATCTCGCGCTCGAAGCCCTCGGCATCGGCCCCGGCGACGAGGTCATCACCACCACCCACACCTTCACCGCCACGGCCGAGGTCGTGCGCTACCTCGGCGCCGACGTGAAGCTCGTCGACATCGACCCGCTGACGATGTGCATCGACGCGGCCGCCGTCGAAGCCGCGGTCACGCCCCGCACGAAGGCCGTGATGCCGGTGCACTACGCCGGCCTCGCCGCCGACATGCCTGCGCTGCTGGCCGTCGCGAAGAAGCACGGACTGAAGGTCGTCGAAGACGCCGCCCACGCGCTGCCGACCACCGTCAACGGCCAGCTGATCGGCACACTCGATTCCGACGCGACCGTGTTCAGCTTCTACGCCAACAAGACGATCACGACCGGCGAAGGCGGCATGGTCGTCACGCGCGACCCTGCGCTCGCGCAGCGGATGAAGGTGATGCGCCTGCACGGCATGAGCCGCGACGCGTTCGACCGCTTCACCGCCAAGGTGCCAAGCTGGTACTACGAGATCGTGGCCCCCGGCTTCAAGTACAACCTGACCGACATCGCCGCGGCGCTCGGCATTCATCAACTCAAGCGAGTGCGCGACTTCCAGCGCAAGCGCGTGCAGCTGGCGCAGGCGCTCGACGCCGGACTGGCTGGCCTGCCACTCCTGCTGCCGCCGCAGCCCCGCGCCGGCGACATGCACGCCTGGCACCTGTACGTCGTGCGCCTCGCCGACGACGCGCCGATCGACCGCAACACCTTCATCGAGCGCCTGTTCGCCGCCGGCATCGGCTGCAGCGTGCATTACATCCCGCTGCACCTGCAGCCGTACTGGCGCGACCGGTACGGTCTGCGGCCTGAGGATTTTCCGCATTCGCAGCGGGCGTATGAGCGCATGGTGACCCTGCCGCTGTACACGCGGATGGGCGACAGTGACGTGCGGCGGGTGACCGACGCCGTTCGAGCGGCGCTTGCCTGACTCGGCGGGACAATGGGGAAACGCTGTTTCGATCTGTTGCTTGCCGCCGTGGCCTTGTTGTTGTTCTCTCCGTTGATGTTGGTGATCGCCGTGTGGGTGAAACTCGATTCGGCGGGTCCGGTTTTCTTCCGTCAGGAACGCGTCGGCCGCCGCGGCGTGCCGTTCCGGATCCACAAGTTCCGCACGATGGTCGTGGATGCGCCGCAGTCCGGCCCGCAGATCACGATCGGCGACGATGCGCGCATCACCCGCGCCGGGCGGATACTGCGCCGCCACAAGCTCGACGAGCTGCCGCAGCTGCTCGACGTGCTGCGCGGCGCGATGAGCCTCGTCGGCCCGCGGCCCGAAGTGCCACGCTACGTGGCGATGTACCCGGAGCCGATGCGCAGCAAGGTGCTTTCAGTGCGCCCCGGCATCACCGACCCGGTGTCCTTGCAGTTCTTCGACGAGAGCACGGTGCTCGGCGCCGCTGCCGACCCGGAGCGCGAGTACGTGGAAGTCGTGATGCCGAGAAAACTCGCAGCTGCCGCCGCCTACGCCGAGCAGGCCACGCTCGCGAACGACCTGCGCACGATCGCGCAGACGCTGCGCCTGTTGATGAAGCGCTGGACCTCATGAGCAGCGACGCCGACAAGTCCATGTGGCTCAAGCTGGACCGCCTGCTTGCCCAGGTGCGGCCCTACCGCGAGCCGCTGTCGCTCGCGATCGACGGCATCGTCGTGGCGCTCGCATGGAACTTCACCTACTTGTTCCGCCTGGGCTTCGAGCGCTG